>JABIBH010000047.1 GCA_018652925.1 bacterium
CCTTAATCCCAGATCACGCAGGGTCATCCCTTCACGAAAATCAAATGAGCCCGGCTCTCTGACTGCACCATCAATTGATACCTGGTATCTGTCTTGAAGGTCCCAGATGGAAAACACTTTAAGTATGTCTTGTCCCTGAAGCGGAAATTCACCAGAATCGCCACCAAGTGAAATCTCTACGGTTTTGTATGTTCCGTCGGCTTCTATCCTGTCGATTGTGACGTGTTCAGTTATCGCGTCACCCCATAAACCGCCAGCAATATTAATCAGGTTTTTCACGGTTTTAGTATGTGTAAGCTCGTATCTGCCTGGTCGCTTGACGCTTCCCTCTATTTCCACCCAGTTCTCGAGCCGATCGGGAATGCTGTCTACAGTTACCACATCGCCATCATTAATCAGATGTATTTTTTTCTGACGTAAATCAAGATCTCGCTGAACTCTGTCAGGAGAGTATGAGCTGCGCTGGTTGGGTGACAATATACGATTCACATGAACAATATTTGTTTCTGCATCTGGAGTAAAACCGCCCGCGTATTCAATCAATTTACGCAGACCTTCTTTTGGCAAAAGTTCATATTTCAATGGTCGACGAACCTGGCCATTAATTTGAACTGAAATTTTTCTGCCTGGAACAAAGACGGTGTCGCCGTCGCGAAGAATCTCGTCGCCATCGCGCGACCCGGTGAGCAGATATTCATAAAGATCAATTGAGCCGACTTTTTCTTTGCCTCGCATAAGTTTGATATCGCGCATCGACCCGTTTTCACCTGGCCCACCAGCAGAATGCAAAGCAGTAAAAATTGTAGACAGGCTTGTCATCTCATAAGCGCCCGGCATAGCAACTTCGCCAACCACAAAAACTCTGATTGCACGCAATGCACCAAGACTGACGGAAACAAATGTTGTTCCGCCTTCGCCCTTGGCGTCTATTCCAGAATATGATTTACTTAGTTTGTTTCTAATGTCTCGTGTTACTTGATCAAGAGTTGAGTTAACACAAGAAATGCGTCCTGCGCGAGGCAGGATAATGGAGCCGTCGCGATCAACAAGACGCTCGTGTCTGAATTCAACTTCGCCCCAAACATCGACAACAATCTGATCCCCAGAACCGATAAGATAATCACCGGGAACTGGCCCAAAACTTGAGGGATTGAATAGGCTTGGGTCGCCTTTAAAAAAATCTGCACCAAAATAATTTGCGGGTATAGTTTTTGGTGGCGTTTTAGGGGCCGGTGAAGCTAATGGTGCCTTGTCAATACTTTCGCTCGGCAAAACAACAACTGGTGAAAGCGGCTCTACTCTTCCTGGTTCTGCTTGCTCTAAAGTTTCTTTGCTGTCAAGTTTTTCCAGAAGCTCATTCTCGGTTAAGCCTGTCTTGGACACAGCTTCACGCATCAACTCCGGAGACACGTCTTGAGCCATCAATGAGGAAGCAAAACAGATTATAAGTAACAGTGCGCGTTTCATGCGCCCCCCTCTATCATAAAAATCGATTTAAAATTACTGCCTGACTCTGTGAGGGAGAGCTGGCATTACACAGCAGAATACAACGATTATTCGTTTTATCAATACTTTTATTATACGCACTCTTCGGGCATTGGCAATCCTGCGCACTTGCTTGCGCCGCTTGCTGGACCATCGGGGAAAAGTTCGTAAATTTGTTTCAGGTTCATGTTTGTTTCTCGACACAAAACCCTGATCATCGGGGCAACATCGAACTCCAACCAATGCTCTCTTATAAAATTGATTACAGACATATGTTCTTTGGTGAGTTTGGCGATACCGATGCTGTCCGCGAGAACCTCCGCAATCGCTTCTGTCCAGCTGTCCGGGTTTGCAAGAAAGCCTATTTCATCGACTTCAACTGTAATTCCATTGTGTTCTATTTCTGGCATTTTTCCTCATTCTGTTTTGTAGTTAACTAAACAATGAGAAATAGTCGATAATTGTCAAGAACACAAAAAAAAGGACTGCCGTTAAGCAGTCCTTTTAAATCTGATTTCGATGGAAAACTAGTTAAACATCTGCTTAACTTTTCCCCATGAAGCTTCAGAATCTTCAACAACCCCAACCCCTACAAGGCTCAATCCATAAGGACCATGCTCGGCGCCATATCCCTTTACCAGCAAATAGTATATTCCCGGTTCTGGGAAACTGTAAATAATCTGTGAGAAGTATCTACCGTCTTGATAGTCATCACTATAAGCCAGCTGAACGTCTCTTGTTGATGTATACAGGAACATTTCTGTGTCCATACCCTCGTAGCCAGCATCTTCGGTTGTAAATGTTACAAGCTCAGAACTGGAAATTGTTATTCTGTACATATCCTGATCGCCCGCTTCACCAACTGAGGCTAAAAACGTATTATAATCAGGATTATTTGCATGCCAATACTCGTCATTTGGCTCTGTTTCATTGTATAGCAAATCATCTGCACCAATAATTACAAGCCCATAGGGGCCAGTTTCGATATTGTCATGACCTTGAATTAAAACAGTATATCGACCGGGGGAAAGATGGATCGATGGCAGTTCCGAGAAATAATGATCTGGAGAATAATCATCATTATATCCTATCTCATCAGAGCAATCTTCATTAAACAACGTCATCTCAGTATCAAATTGGTTACCGTAGGTAGCAAATGTTCTTAAAGTAACCGAGTTGCTGCTGAATATCTCAAATGTATAGTAGTCAAGATCGCCCGGTTCGGAAACTTCTCCCAAAACCGTACGCTCAACAAGCCAATAAGAGTCTTCACAACTGTTGTTTGGCTCCTGCTCGTTGTCTCTCTGTTCGGGAATAACCGGCTGTTTCTTTGGCCCGGCAACCACACCTGGCTTCGCAAATGCATTGCCAACAAGCATAACTATCAGCAGTGTCAGTAGAATATAGTGTAATTTTTTCATAGCCCAACTTCCCTTGGTAACACAGTGTTTATCACTTCCACGACACGTAAGCAATTAACGCGCCACTGATTATTTCGGCTAAAAAGAAGGAAGCTTTACTGTTTTTATGGTTTGTTTTGAATATCTGGCACAAAAAAGCCTCCGATTTTCACCGGAGGCTTATTATTTATCTGTTAACTTGTTTTATTTCATCAAATTAGCTTGAATCCTGGCTTTTGCTCTGTCGAAAGACATCTGAGCACGCGGCTTGTCAAGGTCCGAACCGTTGTCGGAAAGTCTTTGGGCAGCACGATTCTTGGCATCTTCTGCACGGTTGA
>JABIBH010000048.1 GCA_018652925.1 bacterium
CAAGCTCTCTGACTTCAGATGAACAATCATGAATATGTTTGCGAATCCCTGAGTGCCTGATCCAACCTGTAAATTTGCCAATCAGCCCACCATCATACCAAACTTTGTCTTCAGCTTCTGCATAACAGATGCGAGGAGTCACGGCCCAGGCATTTTTGCTGATAGCAGTTTCAACCAGCTTATCAAAAGCACCTTTTTTTACAATGGTATCGTTGTTTAATAATAAAACATAATCACTCAATTCAGCGCCCAAATGGTTCAAACCAAAGTTATTCCCCCCTGCCCATCGCAGGTTCTGTGAAGTAACAACCAGCTCGATTTCAGGGAAATCCTTTTGCATCATTTCAACAGAGTCATCAGTTGAAGCATTATCGACGCAGAGAATTCTAAGTGCTGGATAGCCACAGCTCTTCAGTGATTTCATGCAATCAGACAGATCAGCAGAGCCGTTCCAGTTCAGAACGATAACTGTTAATTCAGGAGAACTGATATTATCAGATTTGTTTGCGGACAAGATACTCCCGCTCCGGATTTCGACCTGCGACAACCAACTCGGCCAATAAACCCAGGCTGATAAACTGAACAGCCATCAAAATGAAAACCTCAGCGAGTAAAAGTAGTGGTCGTATATGGAGACCATGACCAGTCATCCAGTAAAGCAGAAAGTAGAGATT
This sequence comes from bacterium, assembly GCA_018652925.1. GTDB lineage: Bacteria > Krumholzibacteriota > Krumholzibacteriia > LZORAL124-64-63 > LZORAL124-64-63 > JABIBH01. Next base: position 675 of record JABIBH010000048.1, read on the forward strand.
TATCAACATACCAGGCACAAAGAAAGCTACACCAATTCGACCAAACATATGGAGCGGTGAAGTCCCTCTGGACGACAAGAACAGCATGGTCATCAAATCCAGTAAACCGTTCACAAAACGATTTGATCCATACTTTGTCTCACCATGAATACGAGCACAGTGCTTCACAGGTATTTCTGTTACACGAAAACCATTGCGGTGAGCTTGTGCTGGAATATATCGATGCATTTCGCCATATAATCTGACTGACTGAGTCACTGCACGGCGATAAGCTTTTAAACCACAGTTGAAATCATGTAAACGCAGCCCGACAGCTTTTGACGTGACAAAATTGAAAATTTTGGAAGTATTGTTCTTTATAAAACTGTCTTTACGATCTTTTTTCCAACCTGATACCAGGTCATAACCTGACTCTATTTTGGCAACCAGAGCAGGGATTTCTGCGGGGTCATCCTGCAAATCGGCATCCATTGTAATAACAATTTCACCCGATGCTGCATCAAAACCAGCTGCCAGAGCAGCAGCCTTCCCAAAGTTTCTTGCAAAACTGATACCATGAACAAAATTATATTTTTGAGACAATTGTTCGACAACTTCAAATGTGCTATCAGTACTACCATCGTCAATTATCCATACTTCACAGGTACGATTCATACCCTGAACAGCAGTATCAATTCTCTCTACAAGTTCAGGCAATGACTCATATTCATTGAACGCAGGAACGACAACTGAAATATCTGGTCGAGTATCACTCAAGGTTCTTTCTCCTGTTTACTACCCATTGGACCTGCTGCGCAAGGCCATCGGGTAATTGTATTGCCGGTTTAAATCCCAGCAGTTCATCTATTTTTGTTGGATCTGACCATGTATCACGCACGTCGCCTTTTTCAACAGGCAGATATTCTATAACAGGCTCAACTCCAGGGGCTGCTTCTGCAATAAGTTTCTGCAAAATGAGTAACACTTCCGAAAGAACAACTCGGCTACCCCCACCAACATTCATCACAGCTTTGGGTTGAGCAAGACTAGTGGCTAGAATATTAGCGATAACAACATCGGCAACAAAAGTAAAATCTCTGGTCTGGGAACCATCTCCAAATATCGTCCACGGCTTGCCATCAAGAGCAGCCTCGATAAACTTTCGGAAGGCCATGTCAGGTCTCTGTCGTGGCCCATAAACTGTGAAATAGCGAAGACTTGAAGTAGGCACATCATAGTTGTCGCTATACAAACAACAAAGATGCTCTGCAGCTAATTTGGTTACTCCATAAGGAGAATGAGGACCTGGCAATGCTGCTTCAGAAACAGGCAAGTCATCCCTGTCGCCGTAGATACTGCTTGAACTGGAATAAACAAAACGCTTGAACTCGGGAGCAACTTTGTCTGATGTAGATGCTTCAAGAAGACGCTGAGTTGCCAAAATATTGCGCTGAAGATACTCATCAAAAAAACTGCCCCAACTTGCTCTTACTCCAGCTTGTGCCGCCAGATGAAAACAAGCTGAGCTGCCGGCCAAAAGCCCGACACAATCAATCTCACAAAGATCTTCTTCAATAAAAGTGAACGATGGATGGGTAATAAAACCTGAAAGATTTTCCCGTTTCATATTGGTATCGTAATAGTCAGTAATGCAATCAACGCCGGTAACTTTACACCCCAAAAGAAGAAGTGCTTCTGTAAGATGACTACCGATAAACCCAGCACAGCCTGTTACAACTACTTTTGCTCCATCACGTAAAGCAGATGGGATTTCTCCACCAGGAAGAGCTTTCAACAAATTGTCTTTGTTTTCAAAAAGCATTATTGGCCTCCCGTTTGCTCAAGAGCTGCTCTCATTTCCAGATCTTTAGCTCCTGAAATCAGTTCCCACTCATCTAAAACTGACTTGCACTTGTCTATTGCATTAGTTGCTTTGTGAGTTCTGAATAACAATCGATAGTTAAAAGGACTTTGAGGATCTTTTTCAACTCGTCTGCGCAACCACTGTTCAGCTTTATCAGCATGTCTTACAGTTATCATCGCTGAAACAAGCTGATCAACAGATGTCATTTCTTCTTCAAACGGTATTTCGCCCGCAATCAATTCCATGTGACTTATTGCTTTATCAACCCGCCCCTGCTCAACAAGAATCATCGGGTAGATATCTATACACATTGGAAAAGTTGGATCAAAACATGCTGCCATTTCAAAAGCAGCTTCTGCCTTAACCATGTATGCATCGTAAACTTCTGGTTGGTCAGCAGGAGTTCTTTGTGTCATACGCACAAAATCATAACCTGCTCTAATCAAAGCTGCAGGGTAGTTTCCAACAAGACGCTCTGCATTAATGTCGAAAAACAGATCTTTACGGTATGGTGCAACATAATTAATTAAGGAATCAAGTTTCACATCGACAATTCCAGTAATTTCAGCAGTCTGCCCAGTTGCAACATCACTTGAAACATTATTCAATCTGGCAAAAGCAGCACGGCGACTATCTGTATCACCACTAAGGATTCCATCCAGGTCATAAACTCCGTACAAATTGGCAAGTAGTCTGTTGCTGTCAACTACAGGCATATCGTCCGCAGATCTGGTTCTGGTCAACTTGTATGCAAGTCCCTCCATCATCAGGTATGGGAAATAGCGTTTCATATTATCACGCGGAATTGTTACTGCAAAATACACTGATCGTTCAAACTTGTTTGCAGATACGATACTGTCAATAATCCAGTCCTTCACAAAAACTACTTCTTGCTCACCAGTGTTGGGATCTTCGTACCTTACAGCACGGAGCTCTTTCACCTCGGCTTTGGAATATGTCAATGGAATTGGTGGGCCTTCAACCCTTTCCATCATCTGAATGATATACCACGACAGGTTTATCAGACTCAAATTGACCACAGTTACATCAGTTCTAAACTTCTCAACTTCCTGCAAATACCAAACCGGGAAAGTGTCGTTATCGCCATTGGCAAAAACGATTGCATTCTGGTCGAGTCCAGCTAAAAGATTCCAAGCGTACTCACGACCTACAACATTTTCAGTTTGATCATGCTCAAACCATTTCACATGTCCAGGGACTAAAGCTGGCATAGCAGCAATAATTACCAGAACAAGCGCAAGCATTGCTACCGGGATTTTGATCTTGATACTTTTCAGATGACCACCAACTGATGACAGTGGGCCATTGGCATATCGAAGAATTGCCGATGCGCCTGTGCCTATAAAAATTGCAAACAACATAAAGCCGGCAAAGAAGAAGTAGTCTCTCTCCCTGACTTCGTGGTTGCTGAAATTCAGGTAAACATTGAGGATATCAGCGTTGATGATGTAGTTAACAAAAATCATCAGCATCCAATATCGGGCTCGCCATATACCATGAACCAGTCCAAGTATTCCCAGGAATATTGGCACCAGGAAAGTAGTGGCCAACTTGATGCGAACAGGCCCCATCCAGGTAAAGTAAAACTGATCCATCAGATAATTGTAGTAATACCCAATCTGCCAGATAAAATCAGCTTTTCTGACCATCGGATTAATTGGAGGATATTGTTCACGCCTCAACACAGTCATCAATGTTGCAAAATTATCCGGTTGTGTCTGATTAATTGCTGGATCAAGACCAGCCCTGATCATCAAAACCAGATGAACCGATAGCCCAAGCATAAACAACGCACTACTGATCAAAACAAAATTGCTACCCTTTGAGCTTCGCCAGAATACAAGAACAGCGTAAATAGCCAATAGGCCTGGAATAACAAAATTGTCAGCTATCATTGTCGATAACAAGAACAGGAAGAGACCAAAACTGATTAACAGTAAATCTGCAAATTCAAGTCCTCTGTCCTTTGCCAACCAGACGAACAAGAAAATTCCCGGGTAAACCAGTAAGGAGCCAAGATGAAACCCTACGCCCAGTCCAAGCATATAAAAAATCAGATACAGGAGCCCATTGCCACGAGAACCAACTCGGTAGTCATACCATTTAAATGCCAACCAGGTCAGAGAACTAATCATAAAAGCTGAAAGCCCGTAGACTTCAGCCTCTATTGCATTCCGCCAGAAAGTATCGGAAAACATTAGAAACAAGGCGCCGATAATGCCACCTGCATGAGGAAGCCAATTAGAATCAGGATCTGCTTTTCTGGCAATGTGCTCAATAATCAGGTAGACAAACATTAATGCAAGTGCACTGAAAAAGA
>JABIBH010000049.1 GCA_018652925.1 bacterium
AGAAGTTTTCCGCTGCAATTTCTGAAGGCACACGACCATCTACAACTCTCAGCATTGATACACCTGTGATAACTATGAACAAGGCAGAGATTGTTAAACGGGGATTGGAACTTGAAGTGCCGATGCATATGTCATGGTCCTGTTACGTCGGGCAGGAAGAGGCGTGTGGTAAGTGTGAAAGTTGCATGTTGAGATTGCGTGGTTTTGCAGCTGCCGGAGTTGTTGACCAGATACCTTATGCCAAATAGCTTTTAATCATCGTTACACTTTTAGAGACCGAACCTGTTCTTGAGTCCAGAACTGAATAGGCAGCTTTACCACTTTGGTTACGTTTCTGATCATCATTTAGAAGATCATGAACAATTTCAAATATATTACCTTTGTCTAGAATAAACCCGCCACCAGAGTCTACCATTTCGCCAGCTTCTTCCGCGTTTTCAATTTTTGGTCCAAAGAGCACAGGTATTTTATTTGCTGCCGGTTCAAGAGTGCTGTGCACACCGGTGGTAAATCCTCCACCAACATAGGCGATAGTTGCGCAGTGATATATTTCTGCAAGGAGTCCGATTGAATCAACTACAGTAATTTGTTTTCCAATTCCATCGTTCTTGAATTCCGACAAGGTTGTCACTGGGATATTGAGTTTGATGTCTAAGTGTTGGACAAGGTAGTCAATCTGTTCAGCAGTCGGCTCATGAGGGACAATGATAATTTTTAGTTCAGGATTGTTAGACAGGAGTTTGGGAAAGACAGGAAACCAGAGATCGTATGCAGGTTGCCAGCTGCTTCCCAGAACCAGCGTTTGCTTGCCAAAGTTCTTCAAAATTTCAACAGTTGGCCCATCGGCAGAATCATTGAAACGCTTGAGAACCTGTTCTGCTCGGGTGTCGCCAGTAACTGTAACTTTTGCAGTTACTCCCATTATTTTAGTGAAACGGTCAGCGTCATTTTGGCTGCAAACACCAATTTCGCTGAATCTGTTGAATATATCACGCATCATTGGTAATGAAATCTTGTTCAAACGAGCAGCAGTTTCAGGTAATGTGCCGGAAATTAGAAGCACAGGAACAGCAGCAGCTTCAGCTTCCAGAATCAGATTGGGCCAGCAATCATATTTAGCAAAGACAAGTACTGAAGGGTTCAGCAATTCAACCAACTGCTTCATGTTTGTCGGAGTGTCTAGAGGCAGGTAGTAATGCTTGTCACCAGCAGGATTGTTTTGCGCAAACTCATATCCTGATGAGGAAAAATGTGTGACCACAACTGGTCGGGATTCAGTTCTTTTAAGCTCTGCAATTACAGGCCTAGCCTGTTCATATTCGCCAACACTTGCAGCATGAAACCAGATGCAGTTGTGCAACGATTGTGAGTCCGCTGCGATTTGTTTTCTTTGAGATGCAATGCCGTCGGTTGCTTTTTGCAGTTTAACTGAATATTTGGCAAGAAACGGAACAAGCATGGCAATTGTTGGTGAGAGCCTGCGATATAGTTCAAGCAAAGCGCCTGGGCGTTTCATTATTCTCCTCCAACGGCTGTGAGCACACTTGCTGGAGTAATTTCAGTGAGGCAGGCTAAATCCTGGCGACGGCAGTCTTTTCGGCCTGCACGAGAACAAGGCCGACAAGTGATGTCATGTGTCAATGCGATTGAGTTTTCAAGCAATGGGAAATAACCAAACTGCTTTACAGTCGGGCCAAAAATAGCAATTACTGGAGTGTTGGTTGCCTCAGAAAGGTGGAGCAGTCCGCTGTCATTTGTAATTGTCTGAGAACATTCACCAAGCAATCTGGCAACTTCAGTCAGAGGTTGGTTATTAATTATCTGCATTTTGGAGTTTGTTATTCTGGCAAGTGAACTGTTGCTGAACCATTGCATTTCCTGTGGGCCGAGAAACAATCGAATGTTTTTATCATTGTGCAGAAGGTGTTGAATGACAGTGTCAAAGTTTTCAATTGGCCACTGTTTCGATTTCCACATTGCTCCAGGTGCGATAGCTATTGGTGCGTCGGCAGACTTGTTGTCCAGGTGTGCAAGCGGGGCAGAGGGTTTGACATTCTGTTCAAGCTTGCAAAATCGATCTAGTAGATGTGTTACTGGTGTATCTGGATGCCTGATTCCAAACCTGGCTCTTGCAATTAAAGCGAATCGGCTGAAGGTGTCTTTTTTGAGAATGGAATCTGCGCGTTTGCCACTGAGTAAGAGCATCTGCTTACTGCGCAGAACTGAATGAGCATCGATGATTTTATTAAAAGATTTTATTTCGGCAGAATTGGCAGCAGTCAGTGGATTGGAAAGGTCAGGGGCAACAATTTTATCGACACCACTGAACTGCATGGCAAGGTCAGAAAACCGCTGCTTTGTTAAAAGAGAAATCTCGGATTCCGGGTGAGCATTTTTCAGGCCTGATAAAAACCAGCCACAAATACATAGATCGCCCAGAGCACCAAAACGAATAACAAGAGTCCTGTTCAACGCCATTCCTTTCAAAAACTAGAAGTAGTTGGTGTGATGTTAGTCTTGTGCTTGCAGGGTGTCAAGCAAGGGGCTATTCTCTTGAGGTAGTTGTATGTTGTAAATAAGGAGATTTCTCGATTGGAACTTGGGTTACTTGTATTGCTGTTGTTGCTGTCGGCCTGTTTTTCAGGCTCGGAAACTGCTCTGTTTTCTTTAACAGAAGCCGATATGGCAGAGCTTGGTAAGAACAGTAGAGTAACTAAGCTTCTCCAAAGAACACATAGATTATTAGCAGCGATACTGGTCGGGAATCTGCTAGTCAACATTGTCGCCTCGGTATTGGCAACCTCAATGCTGGTTGAAGCATTTGGAGTAAAGGGTGTTGTGATTGCGATTCCAGCCCTGACAATAATGTTACTGCTGTTTGGTGAAATTACTCCCAAAATGATTGCACTCCGAAACAGACTTTTCTTTTCAAAGATATCCTCAATTCCACTTTTAATCTGGCTGATGATAATCAGGCCTTTGCTCGATGTGATTGAATGGAGCCTGGACAAGATGATGGATTGGCTCCCCTATGAAAAGGAGAGTGGTAAGCCGTTGACAATGCGTGAGTTGTCTGCTGCTGCTGTACTAGCTACTGAGGATGGCGCTCTGTCTGAAGTTGAAGGTCGATTCCTGTCGCGATTGATGGAGTTGAAGGAAATTGAAGTTCAGGAAATAATGATTCCTCGTACTGATGTTGTTTCCTTGCGAGATACCATGACTCCTGATGAGGTTCTATCGATTGCAAGTGAAAATGGTTTTAATCGTTATCCGGTGACAAATGAAAATGAAGAAAAGCCGATCGGGTTTTTTCACTTGAAAGATTTGCTGAAGGAAAATGTTGTATCGATAAATAATCTGGTGCGTGATGTGCTTTTTGTTCCAGAAACAAAGACAGTTGCATCGTTAATGAACGAACTTCAATCTGGAGCCAGACATATTTCTATTGTAGTGGATGAACATGGAGATTTTGTAGGGATAGCTACTCTTGAGGATTGTCTCGAAGTGATGACCGGTCCCTGGCAGGATGAGACGGATATACATGATGCCGAGATTGTAAAAATTGCCGACTGGAGCTGGCTGGTTGCTGGCAGCGCAGACATTCGAACTGTCAACGAGCAGTGTAATACCAGAATCGAAAACACCAGAGATTTTGTAACTGTTGCCGGATATCTGATGCAGGAACTTGGTAAAATACCTGCTGCAGGTGAAACAGTCAGAACCGACGAACACCACTTCACAGTATTGGAAATGGACAATAATAAGGTTGTCAGGATTCGTATACATCAACTCCGTCAGGATGTGATGTGATGAATTTACTGACTGTTGCAATTGTTGCAGTTGCTTGTGTTTTAGGAAGCGCCTTCTGCTCCGGTATTGAAACCGGATTGATGAGTACCAGTAGGATCAGGATTTATCTTCGAGAGCAGGAGAAAAGAAGCAAAAGTCTATCACGTCTGAAAAAAATGCTGCTGAGAATAGAGGATCCAATACTCACAAGTTTGATTGGTACAAATTTATTCAATGTGATTGGAACCTCTGTAGTTACTGCTTATTTAACAACTTTGTACGGTACTAAAGGTGATCTTGCTGCTGCAACTGTAATGGCTATTGTGATAATAATTTTTGGCGAGATAATTCCGAAAGTTCTTTATCGGGAATTTCCAGAGTCTTTGACCACTCAATCGGTACCAACTTTACGGCTGCTGATGATTCTGATGGTGCCATTGCGCTGGATCATGATGCAATATTCACGTTGGCTTGATTTTGTGTTGCCTGGAGAAAGCACTGGCTATGGTGATGATATAAGTCGTGAAAAGATGGGACATATTCTGTCTGCCTATCAACCAGATAATATGGATCAGCAGTTCAAGGTTATAGCTAACAGGTGCCTGGCTTTAAGTAGTACTACAATTGAGCCTTTGACCAAGCAAATTGATAAAGCTGTTTGCCTAAAAGAAGATATGACCATGAAACAGTGTCGCGCCATTGCTGTTCTTTCCGGCTATAGCAGGTTGCCTGTTTTAAATAATGCAAAGCGACTTACAGGCTGGGTGTTGTCAAGAGATCTGTTGTTTCAGGATAAACAAGCTGAAGATAAATTACCTGATGACATTATTCGCAAGGCAGTTCTGGTTCAGAGAGTTATGTCCCCATGGGATCTGTTTGAAGAGTTGCGTTGGCACAAACAGCAGATAGCTTTTGTTGTCAACATCCATGGTGATCCTACTGGCTTGGTAACTCTTGAAGATCTGCTTGAAGTTGTTGTCGGTAGTATTGAAGATGAATTCGATATCCAACAAGTTGCCAATTAAGGCTGACTTGTGCAAATTGGCTGTGTTAATGTATCGAAAACAAACGAACAAGGAGTTATGATGGCAGACAAGCAAATCGACAAGCACGATGCAATTCTGATGGGATTGGTTATGAACCTGCAGAGCTCAGGTATGATGCAGCTCGGGAAAATGGTTAATCCTCATACTGGTGAGATGCATCGTGATCTTGATGGGGCCAGATATACTGTTGATATTCTGGAAATGTTAAAAGTTAAAGTTGGCAGCAACTGTGACCCTGAAGTACAAAAGCTTCTTGAGCAGGCTGTTATGAACCTGCAGATGAATTATATGGATGAGTTGAAAAAAGGTGACTCTCCTGAAGAACCAGAAGAACCTGAAGCAGATGAAAAGGGCGAAAGTGCTGAACAATAGCATTAAGTATTTTCTGGTTTTGATGCTTTTGCCTGTTGTATTACAGGCTGAATATCCGCGCCGATCTGTCAAGTTGCACAGGGTTACATCTGGTTTTCTACCTGCCGATGGTTTGTTGTCTGTCGACTTCGCTCATGACATGTACAACATAAGTTATGGTCCGGACCAGATCAGCTTCGGAGAGAACAGACTTCGTTTTGAATACTCAGCATTTTCCTGGTTGAATCTTTATGGTCAAGGTCGTAATAAAAGCTGGAGTGGTGGATCCGGTTCAATACCTGCAACAGGTAGTGGTGTTGGTGATAGTGATGTTGGTGTTGTTTTAGGTCTGCCTACATTTGGTAAATGGCAGGGGATTTCACTTTCGGCTTCATCAACTATTCCAACCGGTGATCAGGAGTTGGGTCTCAGTGAAGGCGAATCTGTAAAGCAGGTTGAGTTGACATTGAGTCACAGGTTGTGGCGGAACAGTCAATTGCCAGAGATGACTCTGCATTTGTCAGGCGGTCGTAGATGGAATATTGACGAGGGCTTTGGCGGTCATGGTGCCGGGAAATATCAGTCCTGGTATCCTCTTTATCCAGCGGGTAAAGATTTTACGCTGTTGGCAGCTGCTATTGAATTCCGACGCGACAATGTTGATCTTTTTGTGGAGTACAGCGAGGCTCAGTTAGACGGAGTCTCCAGGACAGAGTGGCAAAAATGTGTCTCTACCGGCCTGTATTGGGGTGACCACACTGGTTGGGGGATGTCTATGACTTACGACGTGCCTCTTGGTCGCAATCTTCTGGAGACTGATTTTGAGGCTGCCTATCCTGACTTGATTACTACAATTTCTATAAGTCGTGTATTCGGAATTGGTGGCCGAGATAGAGACTCGGACGGCATCCTGGATCGTCTTGACTGGTGCCCAAAAGCTGCTGAAGATTTTGATGGCTGGCAGGATGAAGATGGCTGTCCTGACCCTGATAATGACAACGATGGTATTCTCGATATTAATGACCTGGCTCCAGACAGCCCTGAAGATATTGACGGTTGGCAAGATAACGATGGTCTACCTG
>JABIBH010000002.1 GCA_018652925.1 bacterium
AAGTTTGAAAACTCGTGTCAGTTTTGAAACTGCCATTATGCAACTCGGTGGTAATTCACTTTTTATTACTGACCAGGAAATTGGTATCGGGAAACGTGAATCAATTCATGATGTTGCTAAAGTTATGAGTAGGTTCGTGGATGCGATTATGATCCGCTGGTATGACCACAATGAAGTTGTTGAACTGGCCAAGCACTCTGATATTCCAATTATCAACGGATTAACTGACTTGAATCACCCCTGTCAGGTAATGGGAGACATCCTTACTGTTGAAGAGCATCTGGGTTCTATAGACAATAAAACTGTCGTTATGGTTGGCGATGGTAATAACCTTGCTAACAGCTGGATTAACGCTGCTCGCAGATTCCCATTCAATTTCATAATTGCTTGTCCTGAAGGATATGAACCTGATGATGCAGTTATGTCTGCTGCAGAAAAAGATGGTGCTTCTTTCTGTGTAACAAACGATCCGGTCGATGCTGTCAGAGGCGCACATGTAATTTACAGTGATGCATTCTATAGCATGGGACAGGAGGAAGAGGCAATCAAGCGTCGTAAAGACTTTGCCGATTTCCGTATTACCAACAAGATGCTATCTGAAGCTGACCCAAATCATATTGTTATGCACTGCTTGCCTGCTCACCGTGGTGAAGAAATCACTGACGAAGTCATGGACGGCAAACATTCTGTTGTTTTTGATGAAGCAGAAAATCGCCAACATGCTCAACGCGCTATCATAGCTTTGTTGATGAAATAATGAAGCACTACTGGCATTCAAAAACTCGACTAGCGACAATGCTTGTTGTTTTGTATCTGTTTGTCGGTTGTGCAACAATGGAAGCACCTACCGGGGGAGCAGCTGATACTGTTCCTCCGGAACTGGTTGTTTTCTTTCCCGATTCTGCCGCAGTCAATGTCCCTGTCGATTCTCAATTAATTTATCTTTTCTCAGAGAAAGTTAAACCTGTTGCCCCTGATCGGATGTTTGAGTTTTACCCTGAACTTGACATCAAGTCTGGTAGTTGGTCAAAACGACAGCAGGTAAAAATCAACCTTGAAACTCCATTACCTCCAGATACTACAATTGTTGTCACATTGGCTAAGGGGTATATGGATGTTCATGGTTTTGCTGCTGACAAAACAGTTGTTTATCCATTTGCAACTGGTGCAGCTATAGATTCCTGTTCTATTACTGGGAGACTGACTATGAACAATGGTCCGGTTATATCTGGACTCCTCGAACTTTACTCTATTCCACCAGACAGTATTGAATATTTCCAGCAAGATCCGTTGCGCAGAGCCAGTACCGATTCACTTGGTTATTACAATTTCCAATGGCTCCCAACTGATGGCGGCCCTTATCTGATTCGTGCTTTCAGCCACAATAATGGTGATCGTCGACCTGGTGATAATGAAGCAACCAGGTTGTTCCCTGATGAAATATCTCAGACTATGCAGTTTGTTGATAATGGTGAAACTGTCATATTTGCGCCAAGTACACCTGGTACTCTTTCCACTATTGTGAACTTGCCGTTACCTGAAAACCAGGTTGTATTTTCTTGGACTGAAAAAATCGGGGAGAACGACGACCCCTGGACTCCTGACGATGTGACATTTCCAAGTAACGCTCAGTCTGTTGCCTTGAATGACACCTTGGTTTTCAATGAAGCTGGCCCAGGAGATGTCAGAGTATTCTTCTTTGCCGATGTCAACAGCGATACTCTTTTCAGTATATTACCTGATTCTATATCAACTGATTCTGTCCAATATTATTTCGAACCACATTTAACAATCGAAAATATATTTATTGAACCCGGTATGCCGGAAACTTTCATAATGACTGCATGGCCTGATACACTGGTTCCTGCAATACCTGATTCTTTGAAACAAGAGTAATATTATGTCTACTTTGAAATTCACAAAAATGCACGGTGCAGGGAATGATTTCATTGTCGTTTCCGATCTCGAAATAGAGGCTGCCTCTGTACAACTGACTGCTCCAGTTATTGAAGCACTTTGCGACAGACAGCTCGGTATTGGTGCAGATGGGCTAATAATCGTGGCATATGATTTTGAGCTCGATTTCAAAATGATTTATTACAATTCTGATGGCTATGAAGCTGAGATGTGTGGCAACGGAGCAAGATGTGCATTTGCTTTTGCCAACAAGCTTGGGATGGTAAGTGATATCGGAGTATTTGCTACTGGTTCAGGACCAGCAAATGGAACTATCGGAGCCGATTTTGTAAAAGTTTCATTACCAACTTCAAGTCCTCCAGAGCTTGATTATGTTCTTGATTCTGGCTCAAAAGTACACTTTGCCAATACCGGTGTTCCTCATGCCGTGCTGATTTCTGACTCAATTTCTGAACTGGATTTAAAAGAACTTGGTCCGAAGATAAGATACGATGCTGTTTTCGCACCGAGTGGGGCTAATGTAAACTTCTTGGAAAAACAAGATGCCAATCTGTACAAAATCAGAACTTATGAACGTGGCGTAGAAGCTGAAACACTAGCTTGCGGTACTGGTGCATCTGCTTCTGCTTTGATTTTATTTTGTCTTGATCAAGCAACTTCACCTGTGACCTTTTTGACAAAAGGTGGAGATAAACTGATTGTCGATATTAAAGAAAAGAATGGGCAATATGATTTACATTTAACTGGTCCCGCAACGATTGCTTTCACTGGAGAGGTTGAAATAAATGACTAATAGAACCTTTGAAATGCCTGACGGTATATACACTGCATTGGTGACTCCCTTTCTTGACAATGAACTCGATAAAGCAGCCTGGGAAAAACTGGTTGCAAGGCAAATTGATGCTGGTGTTGCCGGACTTGTTCCTGTTGGTTGTACTGGAGAAGCTGCTGCACTTTCGCTGACTGAACGCGAATGGATGATCAGGACAACTGTTGAAATGGCTGCTGGCAAGTGCATCGTAGTTGCTGGTAGTGGCACAAATGTAACCGCCTCGACAATTGAAATGACTGCTCTTGTAAAAGAGTGGGGTGCCGACGTAGCAATGCTCATTTCGCCTTACTATAACAAACCTCAGCAAAGCGGTCTTGCAGCTCACTATCGTTCAACTGCAGAAAATGTGGACATCCCAATCCTGCTTTATAATGTGCCCGGAAGAACTGGCGTGAACCTGTTACCAGAAACAGTTGCTTCACTGGATGATGTTCCAAACATTGTTGCTGTTAAAGAAGCATGTGGAGATCTGCAACAGATCGAAACATTAATCGGAACTTGTGGCTTGAAAGTATTTTCAGGTGACGATGGTTTGAATTTTAATATATTTGGGCTCGGTGCCAGGGGTGCAATATCAGTTATCAGCAACATAATACCTGGTCCATTGGTTGAAATGTGGACAGCGTGGGAGCAAGGTGATATCTCCAAAGCATGGTGGATATCAAGGCAACTTGATGCAGTTTGCAAGGCATGCTTTGTAGAATCAAACCCAGTCCCTGTTAAGCAGCTTCTGGCTCACGCAAATCTTTGTGGGCCGGAGCCTAGACTTCCTCTGGTTACTGGCAGCAAAAGCACTCTTCAGTTCCTTGAAAACTTTTACAATGAAACCATCAGCCCAATACTGAATGGGGATCAATAATGATTAATGTAACAGTTCATGGAGCGGAAGGCAGAATGGGATTGCTGGTTGCTGACCTCATTGAGCAATCACAACAGCTCAAGCTTACTGCATTAGTAACTGAGCCAGGTAAAAACCAGCAAACAGGAAC
>JABIBH010000050.1 GCA_018652925.1 bacterium
CGAAAGCAAAAATTACAATCGCTGCAGTTGATAGTGCTGTGGCTGTCCCAATTGGTGCAGTAACTGTTCGTGAGTGGCCACCGCGGGAGAATACTGAAAATGGTCGACATAAATATCTCGATAAAGCTGATGATGGTATTGAGCGCGAAGAACTTGAAGGCGTGTTTGTGGTGGTTGATGACAAAGCCGAGTTTGTACCAATTACAATTGGTATAACAGGTGATGAACATTTTGAAGTTCTGACTGGCCTTGAAGAAGGACAGGAAATTATTTCAGGACCGTTCTCTGCTTTGCGTAATCTTGAGCATGGTGACAAGGTTCAAAAGAAAAAGAAGAAATAATGAATCTGTTTGAAGGAGTTCGCATTGCTTTGGAGAGTTTGCGCTCTCATAAGCTGCGAACTTTTCTCACTTTGCTGGGGAATATTGTTGGCACGATGAGTGTGATTGCTGTGGTGTCGCTGATTAACGGTGTTGATATTTATGCTCGACAGGAAGTACTGGATGAGGGCTCAAATGTTTTCACAATTTCCCGTATAAACTTTTTTGAGATTCTCACCGATATGGATGCGTTTCTTGAATCTTTAAACAATCCGGATATTGAGTTAAGCGATCGTGATTTTTTACGCCAGAAAATGACAACTGCCAAACATGTTGGTGCTGCTGTTGACAGCAGGGGTACCTTACGTGCCGGAAGCAAAAAATATCAATCGGTTTCAATCAGGGGTAGAACTGAAGACTACTCAGCAATGGAAGATTTGCCTCTCTATGTTGGCAGACATTTGACCAGGCATGATGAAATGACCAGCGCACAAGTTGCTGTTCTTGGTTGGGATGTTGCTCAGGATCTTTTCCCTGCAGCGGCTGATCCAACCGGGAGAACTATCAAAATAGAAGACAGGCACTTCAAGGTTGTTGGTGTGGTTCAGGACAAGGGGACCATGATGGGAAACAATCGTAATGAATTTTCGATTGTGCCAATAACAACCTGGCTGAAAATGTATGGTTCACATCGAAGTATTGAAATTAAGATTGCAGCAGAAGATGTTTCTCTGGTAAATGAATGTAAAGATGAAGCTACCTTTTTGATGCGATTACGACACAAACTTCGCCCCAAAGAAGATGATGATTTTGGCGTTGTCACACGTGATGAACTGCTAAGTATCTGGGGTGGTGTTTCCAAATCGATTTATGCTGCTCTTGTACCGCTGGTAGGAATCAGTCTGGTTGTTGGTGGCATTGTACTGATGAATATTATGCTGGTTTCTGTAACGGAACGAACTCGTGAAATTGGAATTCGCAAAGCTGTGGGGGCGAAACGAATGTCAATCATGTGGCAGTTCCTGGTTGAATCAGTCACGCTCTCAATCGTTGGTGGTATTTTGGGGGTTACTATCGGACTTGGTCTGGCTGGATTGATTGCAGCACTTAGTCCACTGCCATTTGCTTTTGCGTGGTGGGCACCTGTTGTAGGACTTGTTGTGACGTTCATTATCGGCATGGTGTTTGGAACTTATCCAGCGTGGAAAGCAGCCGGGCTTGATCCAGTGGAGGCGTTGCGTTTTGAATAAATCGATGCATTTCACTGAAGGAATAAAACAGGCTCTGCATACAGTGCGTGGCAATACGATGCGTAGTACGCTGCTTATCCTGGGTGTTGCAATTGGTGTTGCAACTCTGCTTGCAATTTTCACAATTGTTCAGGGACTGAGTGACAAAATTCGTGACGATATTGTCTCCTCAAATGCGCCATACCTTTATGTTGCCCGATTCACCGGTCTTGGTGGCGAAGATATCGATAAAAAATTACGTCGACCACAAGTGATGCCTGAGTGTGCAGAAGCTGCAGCCACAGTTGATGGCGCTAACCTGGTTGACTATATGTTTGAGAACAACGACGGCACTATTCTTCACTACGAAAACGAACGTACCAACATAGTTCAGGTATTTGGCTCAAGTGAAACTCTGCCGTATATGTATTCATTTCAGATGGCCAACGGTCGCTATTTTACTGCTGGTGAAAGGGCTGCCAGAGAAAGAGTTTGTGTGCTAGGTGACGGTCCGGCGGTAACTCTTTTCCCAAACAGAGATCCAATTGGCAAAACATTGAGGCTGTATGGAGTTGCTTATGAGATTGTTGGCACTATCGAAAGTCGCAGACACGTATTTGGTCAGATGGGCGATAACTTTGTAGCAGTTCCATGGACATCTTTTGAAAGGGATTTCAGCAGAGGTGAAAGGTTCGACAATCGCACGATGGCAGTCACCGTTGAAGATGGCCATGAAACTGAACTGGTTAAAGAGGAGTTACGTGGAGTACTTAGAATTGTACGTAAACTCAAGCCTGGCGAGCCAGATGATTTTGATATCGTTGCTTCTGAAACTTATGGAGAAATGGTCGATAGTTTAACAGGTGGTATCGCTATTGTACTGGTTGTTTTATCATCGATTGGATTGATGGTTGGTGGAATTGGCGTGATGAATATTATGCTGATATCAGTTACTGAAAGAACAAAAGAGATTGGTCTGCGCATGGCCGTTGGCTCCAGGCGCAAAGATATCCTCAGACAGATTCTGGTTGAAGCTGCACTCTTGACAGGAATTGGGGGAGCGGTGGGAGTTGTTCTCGGTTACGGGTTTGCACTACTTGGTACCAAACTTTTGCATTTCCCATTTGTTTTCAATCCTGTTGTGGCTGTTGTTGCGGTTGTATTTTCTGCTGGCATCGGCATTTTCTTTGGTTTGTATCCTGCAAACCGGGCAGCAAAAATGGACCCTGTTGAAGCTTTGAGAATGGAGTAATTATGGCGTGGCCAATCATTGCAGCTTTTGTTTTTCTTGTACTGGGGTTGTTGATATTTTTGTTTAAGAAAAAAAATATCAAGGATGATAAACCAAATTACAAGATTCTGTTTATAGTAGGTATTACCTGGATACCTTTGGGAATTACTACAAAGAACCCTGGGTTTTTAGTTGGTGGATTAGTAATGATGGTTGCTGGTTTACTAAAGAAAGATCAATGGCGCAACGAAAAGAAATGGTCAGAGCTTTCACCTGCAGAAAAAAAGGTCAAGTTGGCAATAATTGCACTACTGACGCTGATGCTTGTTACGGGTGTGGTGACATTTTTTATGTATAACAACTGATTTAGATATTCAAAAAATTAAGGGCTCCATTTGGAGCCCCTTTTTTTGTGCATTTATGCACAGTCCTCTTTTTTTGGTTTGAAATATCGGCCTTCATAAGACCATGATCCGCACTTGCAGTGCCAGGCCCACGCCATCGGCGAGGTGCCATCATCTTTCACGTCATCTGGTCTTCTGTTCAGGGTGTAACCGGTCCATACCATAGGTTTCTTGCAATTCTCGCACTTCTTCATAATCAACCTCCCAACAAGGGTTAACTGGCTTGTAAGGACGGAGTTGTCCTGGAAGCCGCCAACAGTCGGGAAGAGGTTTGATTTTGGGCACACCAATCCACCGACCATTGTGCCCTATTTTTTGTGGGAATTAACTTGTCATAGGTTTGTGCAATTCAGAAGCGTGTTTTCCGTTACAGGTACTGACTATAAACCATATCTACGGCAATATCAAGAAAAGGTTCCAGACAGTATTCTGTTGTGCTACTTTTACAAATGTGAACTGAATCTGGAGGCTGACAATGCTGGAAAATATAAATAAACGAGACAAAATCCTGCTGGCAGCATTTGTTCTGTTTTTCATTTACCTTCTATCAAATCAGTTTTCTGAATTGAATAAACTTCAAAGTGAAACTACAGATTTTGGCACCATATTCAACGCATCGATTGCATTGAATAATGGCATCGATCCTTATCACGCAACTGGCAATGCGTATTTTTATCCACCAGTACTGGCAATGTTATTTGGCGTATTAACCTTTCTGCCGATAGCTTGGGCGAGCTTCCTGTTTTTCTGTTTAAAGATCTTCCTTGTAGTATTTGCACTAAAAACCTGCTTCCAATTAGTTGGCGGCAACAGATTTACCGATAGCCGGAAAACAGTGTTCATCTTTGGACTGGTTTTTGTTGCCGCAAGATTTTGGGAGTCAGACCTGCAATATGGCAACACGAATTCTCTGATTATGGCTTTGGTAATACTGGCTATTGCCTGGGACAGTAAAGACTGGTGGCTGTTATCCGGAATTGCATTGGCACTGGCAACTTCAATAAAAATATTGCCCGTATTACTTGTCATACATTTTGTGTTTAACCGCAGGTGGAAAACAGTTGCCGCATTTTCCATCGCGTTGCTGATACTGAATTTATTGCCTTTTGTCTGGTCATATGATTCATGGCTGAATGCATGGCAATCATATATCGATGCAGGTGTTGTCACGAAACTGAATACCAGATTGTCTCAGCCAGACAACCAGTCGTTGTGGGGTTTGATTAACAG
>JABIBH010000051.1 GCA_018652925.1 bacterium
AGCACTGATTACGACAACCTGTTCAAAAACGCGCCGCATGCCACTTTCCGAAACATCGCCATTTGTGAAACTATAAGCACTGGACTCGATTGTATCAAAATCATTTGCAGCAATTCTGTCATATTTGCTGTTGGTTATCAGCTTGTCCAAAAGGACCACGCTTGAACTCGCATCAATGACTCTAGCATGAACAGAAACAAACAAATCGCGGTCGACCCATTGTCTCCACAACCCGAACTTTCGACCAGCATTGGGATAAGCCAAGCCTACTTCTTTCAGGTTGAACACGATGCTGTAATCACCGACAGGTTTGATAAATTCAGTATCATCCTGAGAGCCAGCAGAAGACGATTCATCCAACAACACTGTATGACCAGCATTTGTCAATACTGTTGTCAATGCCTCAAGAAGGAGGTCATTAGCTTCATGAGTTGAAGATGGCACAAAAACTACATCTGCTTTTTGATCAGGAATTGTGCCACCGATTTTTTCAGCAACATCAAAAAGCATAGCTCGCACTTCAAATAAATTGCTTTGTACCTCAACTGAATTTTCATCAGCAAAAAGAGGCAACGCTGCAGCAATCATTAAAGTCGAAAATATTAAAAAAGACCAGAATTTCACGCTAATCCTCCAATAATTGTACAGCTAGGGAATCGTAAGCTGTCACATCAACAAGTTTAGAATTTACCCACTGTCCAGCCTTCAAGCCTTGAGCATCCAGAAGGACCACACCATCAATATCATAACCAAGATAAGGAGTGCGTGCTACCGCAACTTTACTGCCAGACAGTAAACCTGATTGCGAAAAACCGGCAATCAATTCTTTCCACTGCTCGACTGGTTCGATTGAGTCTACTAAAAGTAACTGTTTGCTATCTTTTTTCAACAACTGGCGTTGCAGTGAGTGCTCGCTCTGCAAATCCATCAAGCGGGCTTCCCTATCGGCAACTTCTTCGTCGTCAACAGTTAACTCCAGCTCAGCACCTGCAGTTCCAATTTCAGGCGAATAACTATAAGTTCCCAAGTGATCAAATCTCACTGCTTCCATGAAATCAGCAGTCATCTCGATATCAGATTCTTCTTCTCCCGGAAAGCCGAGCAACACAGTAGTGCGTAATGCTATATCTGGTCTTGCGGATCGCAAGTCTGTGAACAATTTCAAGGTTGTATCGATATTAAATGGCCTGTTCATTGCACGGAGCACTTTTGGCGATGCATGTTGAATTGGCATATCAAGATATGGCACTACTTTTTCTATCGATAAAAGATTTTTTAGATCATCTGTTGGAATGATACCGGGATATAAATAAAGTAATCGAATCCAGATTATGCCGTCAACTTTTGATAATTCAGTTACCAACTGCAACAGGTTTTCACCAGAATCCCTGCCGTAATCGCTTGTGTTTTGTGAAACCAGTATTATTTCCAGGACACCAGAAGCTGCAAGTTGCTTAACTTCAGTAACAATATCTATAATCGACCTGCTGCGCTGTTTGCCTCGGATACGTGGGATACGACAAAATGAACAGTTGTAATTGCATCCTTCACTGATTTTCACAAAAGCAACATGAGATGGTGTCAGTATTTCCCGCTCTTGAAATCCGGAATATTCCACCAGGTCTGGAGAGCTGATTTCTATCATCTTTTCGCCATCGAATACTTTTTCGATTACCTGATCAAAGTTCCCCACTCCTGCTATATGATCAACTTCAGGAAATCGACTGGCAATCTCAGAGCTATGTTCCTGTGATAAACAACCAATAACAATCAGGGTTCTGTCATCTTTACGTTGGCATAGATCTTCTATTGCATCGTAGCTATCTCTGCGAGCAGCATCGATAAATCCGCAGGTATTCAGTACCCAGACATCCGCATCATCCAATTCGGTTGTTGGCACCAAACCCCTATTCTTGAACTTGCCAAGCAAAACCTCTGAATCAACAAGGTTTTTGTCACAGCCAATGGTCATTGTGTGAACTTTTAACGGTCTCACTCAGTATCTCCATCGCCACTTGTCAGTGCTTGCAGTTCTTCCATTGTCATCAGAACTTCTCGTGCTTTACTACCAACAAATGGTCCCACGATGCCAGCTTCTTCGAGTTGGTCCATCATTCTGCCAGCTCGAGCATAACCAACACTGAGTTTGCGTTGCAACATCGATGTTGAGCCTTGCTGAGTTGTTACAACAACTTGCCTGGCTTGCTCAAATAGAGCATCGCCTGCACTGTTTACTCCACCAATTGATGCAGCTTTCTCTTCTGTCAATTCTATATGTCTTGTTGTATCGCTGTAATTACGCCAGTGCTCAGCAATAGCTTCACATTCCTCAACATCAACAAATGCTCCATGAACACGCATCGGCATTGCCCTACCTGGCATCAGATAAAGCATATCTCCCTTACCAAGCAATTTTTCTGCTCCCTTGGTATCGAGAATTGTTCTTGAGTCATTCATCTGCACAACCTTGAAAGATATTCGACAAGGAATGTTAGCTTTGATTACACCGGTTAACACATCTACACTTGGTCGCTGAGTTGCCAGAACCAGGTGAATACCAACTGCACGAGCCTTTTGGGCGAGTCGCGTAATTGGCAGTTCAACTTCTTGTCCAAGTTGGACCATCAAGTCTGCGAGCTCATCTACAAAGCATACATAATAAGGCATTGGTTCAGTTATTTGTTCGCCATCCTTGTCCATAATTATACCGGCTGCAACTTTAACATTGTAGCCTTCAATGTTACGAACTGAGTGACGAGCAAGCCGTCGATATCTGAAGTCCATCTGAGCTTCAAGCCATTTCAAAGCTCTGAGTGCTTTTTTCGGCTCTGTCACAACACTGTGCAACAGATGAGGAATTCCATTATAGGCATTGAGCTCAAGCATCTTGGGGTCAATGAGCATCAGTCTTACAATTGTTGGGTCGCACCGCATAAGGAGTGAAACAATCATTGCATTGACGCTTACACTTTTTCCACTACCTGTCGACCCAGCGACAAGCAAGTGTGGCAAGGCAGCCAGGTCAATAACTGTAGGTTCGCCAAAAACATCTCGACCAAGAACTACAGACAGAGGCTTATCCATTTTGTCTGCAGCACGTGACAAGACCTCACGCATATAAACTTTTTGTTGAACTGGGTTTGGAATTTCAATACCGACAGCAGCTTTTCCTGGTATTGGTGCTTCCATACGAATCGATTGTGCACGCATTGCCAGAGCCAGGTCATCGGCCCTTTGGACTATGGCATTAACCTTCACACCAGCTGCAGGCTGGTACTCAAAAGTAGTAACAACAGGCCCTGGTCTGACATCCTTGACCGTACCATTGACTCCAAACGATTTTAACGTCTCTTCCAGCAAATCGGCAGCAGCATTAAGATCTTCTTCCGAGATGTCAGTAGATACTTCCGGTGGCTTCTCAAGCAAGTCCATTGATGGCAATGGAACGTCAGCAGCTCCTGGATTAAGAAGTGACTCTTGTTCAGTAACTACCACAGCAGAGTCGCCAGTCGGTTTTTGAATTTCCGGTTTAGTAACAACTGGTTGGAATGGTATTTCCGGTTGTTCAACAGGGGCATCCGCTTTGCCTGCATCCTCATCCTCTACTACGTGAACTTTGCGTGGTTCATTACTTGCAACTTCTGCTGGTGCAGAAATTTTGCGATCAGCCTTTTTAGTTTTAGTAACAGTTTTAGAGCCTTTCATGCTTCCAATTTCTTCACCTACACCACGCCAGAGATTCCAGATACTTTTGACTAACATCCATGGTGACTTGATAACAAAGAGAACAAGCACTCCCAAGCCTGTAAAGGCATTTGCAAAAAACGTGATTATTGGAGACACGACTTTAAATAATGGCTTCAGCCACGGCCTCAACAGCAGAAGTATTCCAGTAAGTAACAGGAACGACAAAAAAATCAGTGATCCCCATTTGCTGAAAAGTCTGCCAAAACCTAGTGCAATATAATAACCAAAAAAACCACCCCACTGAGCAGCAGCTTCTCCCGAAGGTGCAATTTCAGATTGGCCTAGCCATGCGCTTGAGGTAATCCAGAGAGGCAATAGCCTTGTTGCCGGGTCTTGAAATAATGATTTATTTATAAATAGTCTACGGCTTCCAGACCAGAGCAACCAGAGCCCAAACAGCCAGCACCATACATTACCCAGGGCAGCACGAACTAAAAGGGAAAGAGCTGACCCGACTGGGCCACCACGATTTGAGGCATCAAAAATTGTGAGTTCGCTGTTGCCGTTTAAAACATCTTTCCACAATGGGGCTTCAGATGAAAGTGAAAGTAGTAAAAACAACCCGATCGCAAAAAGTAACACACCTTCACTGCGACCAGATTTAAACCAACTATTGGAATTCGAAGCTTTCTTACGCTTTTTCCTCGCTACCACTTTTTTCCATCCCCTCCATGAGAGCATCCATTTCGACCTCAAGGAACTTTGTAGTGGCATCGCCATCAACAAACGTCTTATTCACCATCACTTGCAGATGAAATGGCATCGACGTTGGCTGACCTTCAATAACACATTCCTCAAGAACACGTTTCATCCTCAAGATCGCTTCCTTGCGATCCTTACCATAAGTAATAATTTTTGCCAGTAATGAGTCATAATAAGGTGGAACAACATAACCTGAATAAATATGGCTGTCTACACGAACTCCTGGTCCACCCGGGAAGTGAATATAACTTATCTTACCAGGTCTGGGCATAAAGTCCTTTGAAGGATCTTCAGCGTTAATTCTGCACTCAATAGCATGGCCTCTTACTTTGACTTCATCCTGCTCAAGTTCAAGATGGTCACCATCAGCAACCACAATCTGCCACTTCATCAAATCGATTCCTGTGACAATTTCACTGACAGTATGTTCAACCTGGATACGAGTATTCATTTCCATGAAGTAAAACGAACCATCTTCATCAAGCAGGAACTCAACAGTCCCAGCAGAATCATATCCACACTCTGCTGCCAATCTCACAGCAGCCTCTCCCATATCAGAGCGCAACTTGTCATCTACAGCTGGAGATGGAGATTCCTCAACCAACTTCTGCAGACGCCGCTGAACGGAGCAATCCCTCTCACCCATATGGATAATTTTGCCATGTTTATCGGCAATAAGCTGAACTTCAATGTGTCGTGGATTGACCAGATATTTCTCGATGTAAACGCCATCGTTACCAAAAGCAGAACCAGCTTCACTTTTTGCAGTTATATAACCATTACGTAACTCGGCTTCATTGTGTGCAATGCGTAACCCTTTGCCACCGCCACCAGCTGTTGCTTTAATGATTACCGGATAGCCAGCATCGTTTGCAAATTCGATAGCTTCATTAACGCTTTTTAACAGACCTGGGCTGCCGGGTACAATTGGAACACCAGCTTTTTTTGCAGTACTTCTGGCTTGAGCTTTATCTCCCATACTGCTGATAACACTTGGAGCTGGGCCTATCCAGGCAATATTATGCGCAAGACACATCTCAGCGAAATCAGCATTTTCAGCCAGAAAACCATATCCTGGATGAATAGCATCTGCATTGGTTATCTCTGCAGCAGCGATAATATTTGAAACTTTCAAGTAACTATCTTTAGAAGCAGGTTTTCCCACACAAACAGATTCATCGGCGTATTTAACATGAAGTGACTCAGCGTCAGCAGTAGAGTGTACAGCAACACACTCAATACCTAGCTCACGACAAGCACGCATTATCCGCAATGCAATCTCGCCCCTGTTGGCCACAAGAACTTTTTTAAACATTAGAGCTCCTCAGCTGTAGAAAATCAGGAAGGATCAATCAGAAACATCAGAGCTTCAGCTTCAATTGGCTGAGCATCATCAATGCAAATTTCTTTGATGGTGCCACTGAATTCTGCTTCGATTTCATTCATAACTTTCATTGCTTCCACAATGCAAAGTACCTGACCCGAACTTACCTTATCACCAACATTAACAAAAACAGGTGAATCAGGTGAAGGAGCAGAATAGTATGTTCCTACAATTGGGGAATTAACTTCTCTCCAACCAGCTCTGGCAGGATCCACTGCAGCTGCTGCAGCTTCTACCGGTGCCACTGCAACCTGAGCAGCAGGAGCAACTGTTACAGTTTCCACAACTTGTGCAGATTGTTTTTTGATTCTGATAGTATTATCGCCACTTGTGATTTCCAGTTCATGGATACCGCTATCCTCAACCAGCTTGACAAATTCCTTGATTTTCTTGAGGTCCATTCTTGAATCTCCTGTTGTAAATTAGCTAAACCCTGCCAAGATATTTCTTGGTTCGGGTATCAATTTTAAGAATTTCACCGATTTCAATGAAGAGTGGGACTAAAACGACAAGCCCGGTTTCCATTGTTGCAGGCTTGGTTCCACCTTGAGCTGTGTCACCTTTTAAGCCAGGGTCAGTATCGGCAACTTTCAAGTCAACTGTCTGTGGTGGCTCAACTGTCAATGGTATGTTGTCACGAAGCAACATACTGACAGTCTCGCTCTCTTTCACATACAATGGCAAGTCTCCCAAAGTATCTTTTGGCAGAGAAACCTGCTCATATGTCTCAAGACTCATAAAAGTGAGAAAATCGGCATCGGCAAAAAGGAACTGATGATCGCGCCTTTCAAGCCTGACATCATCAACTTTCTCGCCA
>JABIBH010000052.1 GCA_018652925.1 bacterium
AGAAAACAGGGAGCAGATTCTGATGTCCCGCCAACTGTTTATTATCGATGATAAAGTACCAGTCGATTTTGAGTTGGATCAGTTGAAAACTTTTCTGCCAACCAATGAAGCGGTAACTGCGAGGCTGAGTGATTTGGGGCTGAAGCATGTTTTGGCGCAAACCGTAAATGTCGCCGCAGAGTTGGGGCAGGAGAAGCCTGTTTTTGAAGCAGCTCCGGAAATATTACCAGTGACTTTAGAGCATAAGATTATCTCGAATGCGAATGACCTTACTGAATTTGTAGTTGCACTAAAACAGGCAACTGAGATTGCAATAACAGTTGTGGCTGATGGAATTGGTTTTGACTCGGCTCATCTGGCCGGGATTGCTATTAAAGGGGATTCTGGTGAGACTGCATATATTCCAGTACTTGAGTATTCTGAAGAGCCGCAAACATCGCTTTTTGAAGTTGAACCAGTAGATAATCTCAGTTGGATCAAACCTATATTGGCTCCGCTATTTAGTTCAGATTCATTAAAGATAATTATTCATAATGCCAAAGATAGTAGCTGGGTTCTGGCCAGATATGGCTTAACATTGGCTGGAGAAATATTTGATACAATGTTGTCGGCCTATGTACTGCAGTCGGTGGAGAGTGATTATTCTGTAGAACATTTATCCACAGTTTGTTTAAGCTCTCCCATAGAAAAACTTCCTCCAAGAGGTGTCAAATCTCTGGCAATGGAGTTAGTAGCAAAACATTCCTGTGAAGTTACATTTGCAATTGAACAATTGAGCAAGCTTTTCAAAGAGCAATACAGTTCTGCGTCTTCACAGCATGAGCTTCTTGATATTATGGAAACCCCAATATCAGCAATGTTGTACAGAATGGAACAGCATGGAATTAAGCTGGACCTGGATTATTTGTCGGAACTCAAAGAGCAATTCACTTCAAGAATCAAAACACTTGAGACTGCGATTTACGATCTTGCGGGTGAAGAGTTCAATATCAACAGCTCTAAACAATTATCCGTAATTCTATTTGAAAAAATAGGGCTCAAACCTGTAAAAAAGATTGCTTCAGGATGGAGTACGGACTCAACGGTATTGTCTGCTTTGTCGGGGCAACACCAATTGCCGGAGCTAATGCTGGAATATCGTGGCCTTGCCAAACTGCTCAACACATACGTGGCTGGATTACCCAATCAGGTCAACAATACAACAGGCCTTGTACATACTTCTTTCAACCAGGCAGTTACAGCAACTGGAAGATTATCGTCGTCAAATCCAAATCTGCAAAACATTCCAATTCGATCTGAAGATGGCAGACTGATTCGCAGAGCATTCGTTCCTCGTCAGAGTGGGAATGTCTTTCTGTCGGCAGATTATTCCCAGGTTGAATTGCGGTTACTGGCTCACTTGTCAAAAGACGAAGGGTTGATTGAAACATTTAATGTTGGTGGCGATGTCCATCGCAGAACAGCTGCTTTGATTGCAGATATTTCCGAAGACAAAGTCACCGCAGAAATGCGAAGCCGGGCCAAGGCGATCAACTTTGGTGTTATTTACGGTATGGGAGCTAGAAAACTTGCTAAACAAATTGATGTTAAAGTGAGAGAGGCATCAGGATTTATCGACGAATATTTTGTGACTTACCCAGGTGTAAAAACTTTTATCGACAATACAAAAGACCAGGCCAGAGAAGCACACCAGGTAAGCACTATAATGGGGAGAGTTCGCAGGCTTCCTGATATAACTTCCAACAATCCCCGGCTCCGAAGTTTCCAGGAGAGGGTTGCTGTTAACACACCTATCCAGGGATCTGCCGCCGACCTTATCAAATTGGCAATGCTGGCAGTGGATGAAAAAATATCACACATTGATGACGAAATTAGAATCTTGTTACAGGTTCATGATGAACTGTTAATAGAATTGCCAGCTGAAAGAGTGGATGAGATTTCCGTTTTGGTTAGAGAAGCGATGGAGCAGGTAATGGAGTTGTCGGTTCCATTAGTTGTCGATATTCACACAGGTGCAAACTGGGCTGAAGCCCACGATTGAGTAAAAAGATGAAGTTATGGGCAATTGCAGGACCAATCGCTGCGGGAAAATCTACTCTTGTAGAGATTTTGTCTGATGCTGGTGCATATATTATTGATGCCGATAAATTGGGTCATCGTGTACTTGAACAAGCAGAAATAATTGAAGCCATCAAATGTGAGTTTGGGATTGAGTATACAGACAGAAGTATACTGTCCGAATTGGTTTTCTCTGATTCAACTAAGCTCAAAAAGTTAAATCAAATTGTTCGACCGCAACTCGAAGCAGCAATTATTAAATCTATTGAAAAAGTTTCTTCAATGAATCCTCAGCCACCTCTTGCAGTATTGGATGCTGCCGTGTATTTTCAGTTCACTTCTTTACCAAAGATGGATCTCACCATCTCTGTGACCGCTTCTGAAGAATTAAGAGTGATGCGCTTGATGGATCGGAATGACCTTTCACAACAGCAGGCTCAGGCCAGGATAGAATCTCAAAGAGATTTATATGCTGGATTTTTAGAAGCAGAAATGGTAATGGTTAACGACGGTACTGAAGAGCAGTTCAAAGAAGTCTCAATGAAATTTGTCGATGAGAAATATCCTCATCAGTAGACAGGAATAAAGTGAAAGAACAAATCGAAATATTAGAAAAATTAAATAGTAGAATAGACAGCCTGAAGGAGGGCCTTTGACTTACCTGCCCTCAACTCTGAATTCAAAAAACTTCTAGACCTGCAATCCGATGCCTCATTTTGGAATGATAAAGATGAAGCAGAAAAAGTATTGCGTCGTTGCAGGGTTCTAAAACAATGGATTGATCCGGTTTCAGCCGCTGAAGAAAGTTATGAAGAGATTCAGCTGATGATTGAACTCATTTCTGAAGAACCTGATGCTGAAATCGAAGCAGACGCAATTTCTGAAATATCAAAGCTTGGTGAGACTGTAGACAAACTCGAATCCCAATTTATGCTCAGTGGTGATGATGATTCTATGGGCGCCATTGTGGAAATTCATCCTGGTGCAGGTGGTGTAGAATCGCAGGATTGGGCTGAAATGTTGATGCGTATGTACACCAGATATTTTGAGCGCAACAATATGAGTTACTCAACAGTTGATCTGCAGGGCGGAGATGAAGCGGGCATCAAGTCGGTTACTTTTGAAATAAAAACCGATTTTGCCTACGGGTATTTGAAAAGTGAATCTGGAGTTCATAGACTTGTCAGAATCTCACCTTTCGATGCTCAAAGCAGGCGACACACTTCATTTGCTTCAGTATTTGTTTTCCCGCTGGTTGAAGGCGATGTTGAAGTCGAAATTGATGAGTCAGATATCAGGATGGATACATACCGAGCAAGCGGTGCTGGTGGACAGCATGTAAACAAGACTGACAGTGCTGTTCGATTGACTCATATCCCAACTGGCCTTGTCACTCAAAGTCAGAGTCAAAGGTCACAGTTGCGCAATAAGGAAAGCGCAATGAAAATGCTCAAGGCCAAACTTTATGTTAAGGCTGTTGAAGCGGAGAAACTCAAGCGCTCAGACCTTGAAGACAACAAAATGGAGATTGCATGGGGTAGTCAAATACGATCCTATGTGTTGCATCCATACACAAAAGTTAAGGATCATCGGACAGATCATGAAACTGGAAATTCCCAGGCTGTTCTTGACGGTGATCTTGCTAAATTCATTGAAGCCTATTTGCGGGCAACAAGCAAAGCTGGTGCAAAATAAACAAGGAGACAGTCGTGTCAAACGACCAGAACGAACGCCATCGAATTATTGAAGAGAAGCTCAGCAAACTTGAAATCATTCGGGAGACAACTGAGCCCTATCCTCACAAATACGACAGAACTCATACAAGCAGTCAGCTCCATGAAATGGAAGCAGAGCTGGTCGAGAATGAAACTGTTGTGCGTATTGCCGGGCGAATTATGGCCAAGCGTAAAGCTGGCCGGACAATGTTCCTGCCTCTTTATGATTGCGATGGGAAAATTCAGATTTACGCAAAGCGTGATGACCTGGGCGATGAGCCGTTTGCATTTTTCAAGAAGATGATTGATGCAGGCGACATTATCGGTGTTTCCGGCACTCTGTTCAGGACCAAGACTGGTGAGCTTACTGTTCATGTTCAGACATTTGAACTTCTTTCAAAGGCTGTACGCCCTTTGCCTGAAAAATTCCATGACATGAGCCTGGAACTCAAAAGTCGTAAGCGTTATCTGGATCTAATTATGAATCTTGATGCAAGAGATCGATTCAGACGCAGAAGCGAGATTCTGGAAAATGTCAGAAGTTTTCTTATTGAACAGGAATTTCTGGAAGTTGAAACTCCTGTCTTGCAGCCAATTTATGGTGGCGCTACAGCCAGACCTTTTGTAACTCACCACAATGCCCTTGATATGCCTCTTTACTTGCGTGTTGCCGATGAGTTGTACTTGAAGAGACTTGTTGTAGGTGGGCTGGAAAAAGTTTTTGAGTTCTGCAAGGATTTCAGAAATGAAGGCATGGATCGTACTCATAATCCCGAGTTTACAATGATGGAATGCTATGCTGCATATTGGGATTATTTCGATATGATGGACTTGTTTGAAGAAATGGTTCTCAGACTTGTTGACAAATACGGTGATGATAAAAAGATTCAGTACGGTGAGCATGTTCTGGATTTCAGCAATGGTTTTAAACGTCTACGTTTTCTTGATGGTATCAAGGAGAAAACCGGAATCGATTTTGGTGCGCTTGACGATGCTAATGTAATATCTGAAGCCAAGAAACTTGGCGTTACAATTACCAAAGGCATGGGTCGTGATAAAATTCTGGACGAGGTCTTTGGTGAGTTTGTAGAGCCGAATCTTATTCAGCCCACATTTGTTATCGATCATCCCAAAGAGCTGTCACCTCTTGCAAAAGTGAACAGGGAAGATGAAACACTTGTTGAACGCTTTGAGGCATTTATTGCCGGCTTCGAAGTTTGCAACTCTTTTTCCGAGCTCAATGATCCTGTGGAACAGCGGCGACGGTTTGAAGCTCAGGCCAAATTACGTGCTGAAGGCGATGATGAAGCACAAGTTCTTGATGAGGATTTCCTGGAAGCTCTGGAGATGGGTATGCCACCAACCGGTGGTCTTGGTGTTGGTCTTGACAGGTTGGTCATGCTCTTTACTGACTGTAATTCAATCAGGGATGTTTTACTGTTCCCTGCCATGCGACCTGAAGAACAGGGAGCGGAGTAGTCTATGCGTTTTTCGGTCTATGTAGCAGCTCGATACCTTAAAAACAGGAAACATTCCCGTTTTCTAAATCGAGCAGTTGTGACGGCGATAATCGGCATAGCACTTGGCGTTACAGTACTCAATCTTACTCTTGCAATTATGAATGGTTTTCATGAAGAGTTAAGAAATACATTTGTTGATAACATGCCGATGATAACTGTTGTGACATCCAACCCTGAGGGTTTTACTGATCTCTCCACAACAATTGATGACATCGCAGCAGTGCCAACTGTATCCGGAGTAGCTCCGTTCTTCCGACAGGAAACTATTGTAACTTCAAACTCAGCAGGCGGAACAGCCAGGCATCGTGGAGCGGTTATCTGGGGAATCAATCCTGACTTGCAGGAAAGTGTAACTCCATTATTAGAAACTGTGCATCCATTCAGTTCTGCAATGGAAGCGTTGAGAAATGGTACTGGCGTTGTGCTTGGTGCTGAACTTTCCGGGTCCCTTTATGCAGGCCTTGGTGACACTGTGATATTCACAGTACCAACAGGTGCGTTATCTTTTGATTCTCCAACATCTGTAAGCAAAAAATATGTGGTAGCCGGTTGGCTTGATACTGGAATGTATGACTTCGACAGCAGGTTTGTGTTCATGTCCATTGATGAAACTCGGGAACTGCTGGGATTTGGTCCTGATTCAGCCCAAGCAATCGGAGTCAGGATTTCCGACATGATGGCTGCTCCTCAGGTAGCAGAACAGATAGCTGTGAAACTTGGCCAGTTCGAACACCAATGCAATGACTGGATTTCCCTGAACAGCAATTTGTTTCAATGGGTTGTAATTGAAAAAATTGTTATGTTTTTACTGCTTGGTCTGATCATTCTTGTTGCCGCATTCAATATAGTTGGAATCTTGACGATGATGGTTGGTGATCGACACAAGGAGATTGGCATCATGCTTTCTATTGGTGCTACCAGAAAACAGATTCAGACTATCTTTTTGCTCGATGGCGTGGTCGTAGGAATTATCGGGGTTCTGGTTGGTACATTGTTTGGATGGGCTGGTTGCATGTACTTGTTGCATGTGGGATTGAAGTTACCTGGCGATGTCTATTTTGTAGAACAGATTCCGGTAATTATTTTATTTTCCGATTTTGCGATTGTTGGGATTTCTGCTCTGGTGATGACTCTGATCTCAACGTTGCTGCCAAGTAGTGAAGCTGCCCGGCTGAAACCAATCGAAATTATCCGGTACACATAAATGAGGGCATAATGAATTATTTGCTTGAAGCAAGGAATATTATCAAGACTTTTGATCGCAAAGACGATCAGCTGACCGTGTTGAATAATTGTTCTCTTGGCCTTGAATCTGGTGAGTCCATTTCTATTACTGGGCCCAGTGGCTCTGGCAAAAGTACATTGTTGAATGTTATTTCTGGTCTGGATAATTCCGACAGCGGAGAATTGATTTATAATGGAACTGACATAACTTCGTGGACTCTTGATCAATTTGCTATATGGCGGCGGGAAAATATCGGTTTCGTATTTCAGTTTCATTTTCTGTTGCCTGATTTTACCGCTTATGAAAACATTCTGATTCCTTCACGAATTGCAAACAAACCTGCTGGTAGTGATGAAAAATTTGCGATGGAGCTTTTGGACCATCTTGGGCTTGCTGACCGGAAAAATCATCTGCCGGGTGAATTGTCAGGTGGCGAGCAGCAGAGAATCGCAATCGCGCGGGCTTTTATCAACAAGCCGGCAATTTTGCTTGCAGATGAGCCTTTCGGCAATCTCGATTCTGAACGAGGAGAACAACTTACAGATATGTTGTTCAATCTTGCGAATATGAATCACAGCTCAATCATCATTGTGACTCATGATAAAATGCTTGCAGCAAGAACAGATCGGTCCCTTGAACTTGATGCCGGTAATCTCACTTCAATTATTTAGTACAATTTTGTTACTTTTTCTCAAGTTTCCAGCTAGAAGTACGATATCTAGTTAGACGGTATATAGCTTTGCTTAATTGCAAGTTGTACCTATACTGATAATATCAACCTGTCTCGTTGTGTCCTTTTGGGAGGAACGCTGAATGAACGATCGATTTACCAAGAGAGTTCGCCAGATACTATTCATGGCTCGTGAAGAAGCTGCCCGCCTGCAACACGGCTATATCGGTTCGGAACATATTTTGCTTGGGATTGTCAGGGAAGACAGAGGCATAGCATCACGTGTTTTGAAACGCCTTGACGTTTCAAGGGTCGATGTTGAACGCGCCATCGAAGAATTCACTTCTCAAAATAA
>JABIBH010000053.1 GCA_018652925.1 bacterium
GGGCTGCTTTGAAAATATCGATAGTAGTGCTGACCTGGAATCGGCGTGACTGCCTGATTGAAACCCTGAGCAATCTTTCCTCACTCGAGGCCGAAATTGTAGTTGTGGATAATGGCAGCGAAGATGGCACAAGCGAAGCAGTTGAAAAATATTTCCCGGACTGCCAACTGGTATCACTTTCAGAAAACCTGGGCACTGTTGCTCGTAACGACGGCATCTCCAAAGCCTCAGGTGACATAATTATTACACTTGATGACGATGTCAGATCGCTCACTCAAGACGGAATCCAGCAAGTCATAAAATCCTTTGAAAACCCGAAACTGGGTGCGCTGACTTTCAAAGTTATCAACCCTGGAACAGGTAAAACCAGAGACTGGGTTCATCGACAAAGAATCTCCTGTGCAGATGACACCTTCCCGACCTACGAAATCACAGAAGGCGCAGTAGCTTTCCGGGCAAGGGCTCTAAAAGATTCCGGACTTTATCGAAATGACTATTTCATCAGCCATGAAGGGTTGGATTTAGCATATCGACTGCTCAACTCAGGCTGGGAGATCTATCACAACGGCTCCATAACTGTTGAACACTACCATGATCCAGGTGGTAGGACAGATTGGCGTCGATACTATTACGATACACGTAATTTATTCTGGATTTCAGCTCGTTTCCATCCACTAAGTTACGCTGTGCCATATCTTTTTCGCGGAATTCTGGCTATGACATTCTATGCCATTCGTGACATGCATATTCTAGCGTTTACACGCGGGTTTGTTGATGGCTTAGGTGGAATAAATAAAGCTGCAAGATGTCGCACTCCATGGACAGATTTTACTACAGAATGGTGTAAAAAAGTCGATAGCTATAGTCCAGGGTTCTTTTACCTTGTGAAGCGTCGTATTTTTAGTAAAAACTTCAACCTTGATTGATTGAAATGAACCAGCCAGAGTTAACTGTCATCATACCAATACGCAATGAGCAAGACCACATCGGTAATCTGCTCGATGATTTGGTACGTCAGACTCTGGACCACTCCAGATTTGAAATTATTATTGTCGATGGAATGAGTGAAGACAACACCCTGCAAGTCATTGAAAGCTATATGACACAGCTTCCCAATATACGTATCGAAACAAATCCCAAATACAGATCCGGGCCTGCCCGAAATATTGGTGCAAACGCTGCAATCGGCAAATGGCTGCTGTTTGTAGACGGCCACTGCCATATCCCATCTAAAAATATGCTTGAATCTGTATGGAAAACATTCTCCCAGGGCGCAAAATGTATCTCAAGACCACAACCACTTATAAACACTGAAAAAGGGCGTGCAACAGCAATTGCCAGAACCTCATTTTTGGGCCACCACAAAGGCTCCATGATCTATTCTTATGAGAATACAGAGTGTGATCCCTCCAGTGCAGGCTGCGGTTATGATAAAGAACTCTATTTATCTCTTGGCGGTATAGATGAAAAATTCGATGCTGCTGAAGACCTGGAATTCAACATCCGAGTCTCGGACAAAGGTATCAAGGCTCATCACCACCGCGATTTCACTTTGGAATATATTCCGAGAGAGCTCCACAAATCCCTTTTCAGGCAGCTATACAGATACGGCTTTGGACGAGGTTTAATTGCCAGGAAAAACCCAAAGCATTTCTCACTTCTATCGTTCACGCTGGCTATTTTTTCAATAACACTGGTTGTACTTCCGTTCATCAATTTAACCATCTGGGGATTTATCACTGGTGGATGGATTTTAACTTGTGGTGTTGATGCAATTATCGCAGCTAAAAGCAAAATTTGGCCGTCGGTAATGATTACATTGATGATTATTCACCTTGCTGCTGGAGTTGGATATATCAGTGGCCTGGTTGGCGGACCAGGTTGGAGCCACACTCCTTCAAAAGCTTCTTAAAAACTGTTTATTTTTTATTTTGGAGATTATGAGCTTATGGGTTATTATCTGCTCACGGGCCCACTAGTATGTTCGGGGTCCATTTGTATGTTAAAGAGTATAGCTGAGACCGATTTACGGCCAGTATATGCTCACGAATGAGGAAGTGTCTCTTGAAGATTTACGTAGGTAACCTGAATTTCCGTTCAACTGAAGAAACCGTAACTGAATTATTTTCAGCTTTCGGTGCAGTTGAAGAAGTCGCATTAATCACTGACCGTGATACTGGCCGCCCTCGTGGCTTCGGTTTTGTCACTATGACAAACGATGACGAAGCTAAGAAGGCAATCGAAGAGCTTAACGGCAAAGACTTCGAAGGTCGCGATTTGAACATTAACGAGGCTCGTCCTCGTGCTCCACGTCAACAACGTGAGCCACGCTGGTAATTCAGTTACTGGTTTGATTATGGCCCGGTCTTCTGACCGGGCCTTTTTTTGTCATCGAGTGAGTTTTTTGTATTGGATTCTGTGAGGCGTATCTGCGTCCTGGCCCAACCGTTCTCTGCGATCCCGCTCATAGTCACTATAGTTACCTTCAAACCATTGGACTTTGCTATCGCCCTCAAAGCTGATAATGTGTGTTGATATCCTGTCCAGGAACCAGCGATCGTGACTGACTACAACAACACATCCGCCAAATTGCAGCAGTGCATCTTCCAAAGCACGAAGCGTATCAACATCAAGATCATTTGTAGGCTCATCCAGGATAATCAGATTGGCTCCACTTTTAAGCAGCTTGGCAAGGTGAACTCTATTACGCTCGCCACCACTTAAAACTCCAAGTTTCTTCTGCTGATCAGCACCTCGGAAATTGAACCCTGAACAATAAGCTCTGGACTTTACTTTCCTACCACCCAAGTCCAGCTCTTCTGCCCCACCTGAAATTTCTTCCCAAACAGTTCTTTCATCAGACAGGTCGTCGCGGAACTGGTCGACATAAGCCATATCAACTGTTGAACCAATCTGCAGATTACCTGAGTCGGTCTGCTCTGCACCGGTAATCAGTTTCATCAAAGTAGTTTTACCTGCACCGTTGGGGCCAACAACTCCAACAATGCCACCTTTCGGCAGATCGAATGAAAAGTTTTCAAATAACAATTTGTCGCCATACTGTTTTTTAACATTTTCAGCTCGAACAACCACATCACCAAGACGCGGCCCGGCAGGCAGAATAATCTGAGATTTACTCTGCTGCATCAACCTGTCTTTAGTGACCATGTCTTCGTATTGTGAAATTCTGGCTTTACTCTTTTTATGACGAGCTTTGGGTGCTGTGTTGATCCACTCCAACTCCCGTTCAATAGTTTTGCTTCTGGCATCATCCTGTTTCTGCTCCAGCAACATCTTTTCCTGTTTCTGCTGCAGCCATGAAGAATAGTTGCCCTCCCATGGCACACCATATCCTCGATCAAGTTCAAGCACCCAGCCAGTTACATTGTCCAGGAAGTAGCGATCGTGAGTTACAATGACAACTGTTCCTTCATATTCTCTGAGATGCCTCTCCAACCAGGACACCGATGCAGCATCCAGGTGGTTTGTTGGCTCATCAAGCAAAAGCATATCCGGTTTCTCAAGTAGCAGTTTACACAATGCAACTCGTCTGACTTCACCACCGGAGAGTGTTTCCACTACAGAATCTCCTGGTGGGCAGCGTAAAGCATCCATAGCGATATCAAGCTGGCGCTCAATTTCCCAGCCATTGCATGCATCAATCTTGTCTTGTACTGCTGCCATCTGTGCCATCACTTTTTCCATGGCATCCGGTTCCATCGGCTCACACATTTTTGTTGAAAGTGCATTAAACTCATCGAGCATTTTTACAGTCTCGCCAAGACCTTCTTTTACATTCCCAAGCACATCTTTCGATTGGTCAAGCACAGGCTCCTGAGGCAGAAAACCTACTGAAATACCATCTGCGGCATATGCTTTGCCTTCAAACTCTTCATCCAGCCCTGCCATAATTTTAAGCAGTGAACTTTTTCCAGAGCCGTTCAGGCCAACAACACCAATTTTGGCGCCCGGCAAAAAGCTCAACCAGATTTCGCGTAGAATCTCTCTATTTGGCGGGACTACTTTACGAATCCCCTGAAGTGTGAATACATACTGTTGTGACATTTTATTCTCCATTGTTTAAGGTCGGCGCACATAGTAGCACTTCAAAGCGAAAATGGCACAAAAAAAGGCGCCCTAATTAAAGGACGCCTTCAAAAACCAGTCAGTTTTTTATTTTACCATAACCATTCTGACTGTGGCCTCGTGGCTACCAGACTTCAGATTACAGAAATAAACACCAGCAGAGACAGTTTTTCCACTATCATCGGTGCCGTTCCAAACAACAGAATTCAGACCAGCTGCTTCAACTACACCATTCTTGAGAGTGGTGATCAAGCTACCGGAAACATCATACAACTTCAGAGTTACTTCGCCAGCCTGTGGCAGTTCATAACTGATTGTTGTTGATGGGTTGAATGGATTTGGATAGCACTGATGCAACGCAAATCTCGATGGTGCCGGATCAACAGCACTTGGTCCGCCACCCTGATTCACATTTATCAACTGATCAACTGCAGCAACAGTTACATCAGTAGTTCCTTCGCCTGGCCAGTAAACAGTCATAGCATCAACTGTTGTAGCAGCTCCCAATCCAAAGTGAAGCATAAGTGGAGCCTGTGACAAGTAACCTGTGCTTGTGGTGACTTCACGAACCATTGTGCGGCCACCGGCTGTAACAGTAACTCTGGCACCAACAGCTGATTTATTAACAGTATCGCCAGTCAAACTAACTTTGAGCCAGTGATTACCATTATCAACACCATTAACAAGCAGTACATTCTGACCGTTGTCATTTGCTACATAGGCATCCAGCTTACCATCGTCATTGAAATCAGCCCAAGCCATACCGTTGGCATTGCCACCAGTTTCATTCACGCCAAGAGCCACTTCAACAAAAGTACCGGCATCGTTACGCAAAATTCTGTCGTACTGACCATGCTTGGCCAGATACAGATCCAAATCACCATCGTTGTCAAAGTCACCCCATGCAACACCTTTGGTGTTACCGGTATCACCTAATGGTGCGCCAATTTGCTGGTTGAATGAACCACCGTGATATTCACAGAATATATCGGCAGCTCCATCATTGGCAAAATAGAGATCCATATCACCGTCATTGTCGTAGTCGCCCCATGCAGCACCAGTTCCGCGGCCAATATTTGGCAGGGCACCACTACCGGTTGCATCGAAGAATCCATATTGAGGATCATTGTCAAAGAGGAGATTTGCACCGAGGTAATTAACAACAAACAGATCATGATCGCCCTCATTATCATAATCCGACCATACACCAGTCATTCCTGGTCCGGAGTCAGCAACAGTTGCACTACCAGCAAGGAATATCCATTGGCCGATGCCAGGATCACCATAAGCGTGGAAAAGTTTATTGTCGGTACCATTGTTGACAAGATAGAGATCAAGCAGTCCATCGTGGTCATAATCGACCCATGAAGCGCCCATACCTGCGTCAACATTATTCAAGCCGTATGAAGTTACACTTGAGAAAACGCCACCATCGTTTGTCAGCAGAACATTTGCCAAGCCGTCTTTGGACAAGTATGCATCCATGTCGCCATCGTTATCATAGTCAGCCCATGTAACAGCACGACCGGCACCTGTGTCACCCAACAACGTTCCACCAGCTATATTCGTAAATGAGCCACCGTTATTCTCGAGTAGCATGTCAGCAACGCCATCGCGTATGACATGGATATCGATGTCACCATCAAGATCATAGTCAATTGCAGCAACACCTTGAGCTGAACCGGCATCGCCAAGTTCACCAGTTGTATCAGCAGCGAATAATCCACCAGTGTAGTAACCGGCAAAATCGATTTCGCCATCTTCAACAAGAGTTTGAATAGTTGAAACTGGTGTTGGTGTTTCCCAATATTCAACATCCAACCATGTCAATGTGTAGTCGCCGGCTGTGAATACAAACATAGAAGCATCGCCAGTACCATTCATATCAAACCCTTCAGGGCCTGAAAGATGCCAGGGAGCAGACAAACCGTTCGGGTCTGTATCGACATTCACGACTCCAGCGTAATCTGCTACAGAATATGTAGCCTGTAGAACATCATGAGGATTTGTTTGGTCTTGAACAAACACTACAACTCTAACATTTTCTGTAACCCATCCAGCATCCAGTGTAAAGTCTCGAGTAACTACCTGCGATTCACCTGGTCCGCTAATAGTTAATGGTTCAGATGCCAAAACTACTCTAGCCATATTAATCTGATCATGGGCGTAGTTTTCAATTACAACAAACTCAATGTCATAATTTCCTGAAGGAATTGCTTCAGTTGATTGAATGTTCACTGATACTGAGCCTTGATTCCCAATATTCGTATATGCTGCCATTATTTCCACAGGGCTTGGAACGGCAACCCTGCCTTGAACCATCGGGTCATATGTATCAAACATAGAACCACTTGGATAGCCACCAACAGATCCTTCTAGACCATCAAACATAGCACTTGGAGTTCCACTGAAGCCGTACCAACTAAACCTTTGGCTCGATTCAGGAATGTCATATCCCCCGTTGAGATACCAGCTGATGCAAACAAAATCATCGCCATAAAGTTCATAAAGATCTTTCATACCGCGAACTGCGGATGGGCAGTAAGGTCAGCCATCTTCAGTGAATAATTCGCCCAATACAGCGCGAGGTGAAGCATCGGCAATTGTTGGAAATGATACAGCTCCAACAATCAGCGCAAGCAAAAACAGCACAAAACTTGTGCGTGCGAAACTAGAGATGCCCTGCATAAAAAAGCTCCTTAGGAAACAAATTGAGTTATTCTTGGCGGGTTCGAACTATTATTATATCATATTCAACGGATAATTGAAACAGTTTGCAACCCAAGGATTGGAAATAAATGCTTCCTGAACAAATAAATACGGTAATAATTGGTGGTGGAGCGTCTGGATTGATGTGTGCGGCAACAATTGGTTCCGATGCCTTACTTTTGGAACACAATGATCAAACCGGTAAGAAAATCAAAATTTCCGGTGGAGGACACTGTAATTTCACCAATCTGGAAACAGGTCCGGATAATTATATCTCCCA
>JABIBH010000054.1 GCA_018652925.1 bacterium
CGAGCCAAAACCGATCATGCCTGGCATGATCTGGTTGAAGGTCATCCAATGGCATTTACTGTACTTGTTCTGGTTGCGATTCTGATTGGTGGCATGGTAGAAATTATACCAACCGTGATGACATCGCAGCAGATACCAGGTCAGATGGCTGAAGTTACAGCTCTGCAAAATGAAGATGGTGTATATCGATTCATGCAGGAGCCATACAGTCCGCTTGAAGTAGAAGGTCGCGATATCTATGTGCGTGAAGGTTGTTACACCTGTCACAGTCAGATGGTTAGACCTTTCCGTCATGAGACTCTTCGCTATGGTGAGTTCTCTCGTGCTTCGGAGTTTATCTACGATACTCCATTCCAGTGGGGATCAAAAAGAACTGGGCCGGACTTGCATAGAGTTGGTGGCCGATATCCAAATCAATGGCACTACATGCATATGATGGATCCACGCGATATTTCATCAGGTTCAATTATGCCTGACTATGCTTTCATGAAAGACAAGAGTGTTGATCTCAACAAGATTGCTGGAAAGATGTCTGTTCTCAGAACAATCGGTGTTCCATACAGCGACGAGCAGATTGAAACTGCCGCAGCAGTTGCCCTCTCTCAAGGAGAGCTTATTGCAAAAGATCTTTCAGAGGCAAGAATCGAAATTGAGCCAGATAGCGAAATGGCCGCAATTATTGCCTATCTGCAAAGACTTGGCCGAGGCCCGCAGGAGGTGAAGTAACATGTTTCAGGAGTTCTATAACAACAGTAACTTGTTAGCTTGGCCTCTACTTGGATTAGGTATTTTTGTCACAAGTTTCATGTTGGTGCTTTACTATGTTTTTGCAGTAATCAGCAAAAATGACAGAGATAAAATGGCAGCTCTTCCGCTTGAGCAGGAGTCAACAGGAGGGTCCAGAAATGACCGATAAATTAAGAGAACACAGTTTTGATGGTATACAGGAGTTTGATAATAAACTGCCAAATTGGTGGCTGTTTATTCTCTATGGTTCTATTGTGTTTTCGTTAGGCTATTGGCTTGTTTTTCACACCTTCAAAATAGTCGATCTCCCTGTTGCTCAATACAACAAGGAAATGGTAGCAATTGCCGATGCTCAACTTGCAGCAGCAATGGAGGGTGGCATCACCAACGAAAGTTTGTTGATGATGGTAGATATGCCCGAAAGTCTTGCAGAAGGTAAAGCGCTGTTTGATCAATATTGCGTGGTCTGTCACCTTGAAAAAGGACAGGGGCTTGTTGGTCCAAACCTGACCGACAACTTCTGGATTCATGGTGCAGAACCTGTCAATATTCACCACATAGTTACAAATGGTGTTCTTGATAAAGGTATGGTCGCATGGGGTAGTCAACTTGGACCAAAGAGGGTCAACAAGGTTGTTTCCTATGTCATGACATTAAAGAATACAAACATAGAGGGTAAAGCTCCCGAAGGGGAACAAGTACCGGAGTAAAATGAATCAAACTACTGAAGGTCGTCGACAAAAACGTCGGCGACCTGACCTCAACACAGTCTACTCAATCAACGCTGATGGCTCCCGAAACTTTATCCAACCAGCAGATGTCATAGGAAAATGGCAGGTGATACGTAACTCGATCAACTTCCTGCTGATGCTTGTTTATGTTGGATTACCGTGGTTGCAGATTGCCGATAAGCCAGCAGTACTAATCAATCTACCAAGCAGACAAGCGTGGATTTTTGGTTTCAGTTATACTAATCAGGATTTTTATCTGGTGTCCGTTCTGCTCACTGCTGCCGGTTTCCTACTGTTTGTTCTGACTGCTCTGCTGGGTAGAATATGGTGTGGTTATGCCTGTCCTCAGACTGTGTTTATGGAAGGTGTATTCAGGAAGTTTGAAAGATTGCTGGAAGGTGGAAGAGTAGCCAGGATTCGTCGTAATCAGGGGCCTTTAAACTTTGACAAGTTTTGGCGCAAAACAGTAAAGCATATTCTGTTCATTTTCCTGTCGGCTCTGATTGCTCATATATTCTTGTCATATTTCTTTCCTGCAAAAGAAGTACTGAAGTTGGTTGCAACAGGATTCAGTGGTCACAGCAATGCTCTCTTCTGGACTCTTTTTTGGACCGGGATTCTTTATTTTAATTTCAGTTGGTTCAGAGAGCAGACTTGCCTGATTATCTGTCCTTACGGCAGATTGCAGTCATCTTTGATTGATGCCGATACTATTGTGATTGGCTACGATGAAGCACGCGGTGAGCCTAGAACAAAAGGTGCTGAAGGTGGCGATTGCGTAGATTGCTATCGTTGTGTTGAAGTTTGTCCAACTGGAATCGATATCCGAAACGGTTTGCAGATGGAATGCATTGGTTGTGCAAATTGCATTGATGCCTGCAATGAGATAATGAAGAAAATTGATAAACCTGAAGGTCTTGTCAGATATGATTCTCAAACAGGTTTTGAAACAGGAAAACGGAAAAGTTTTATACGACCAAGACTATATGTATACTTGCTGATGGCATTAGTTGGTTTAACTGTAGCAACATTTGCAGTTAACAGCAGAACCAGTTTTCATGCCAATGTATTGCGCGCCAGAGGGATGCCATATGCAATAGAGGGCGAGCGTATCAGGAACCTGGTTAATCTCCATATTCAGAATAAGAATAGTGAGCAGTCACTATTCACAATTGAAGTTGCTGAAGAATTGAGAGAGAGTTTTGAAATCATCGTTCCACTAAAACAACTTCGATTGAAGAGTATGGAAGATGGCGAAACTCCAATTATAGTGTATTGTACATTTGATGATTACAAAGAGCCATTTCCGATATTTATTACGGTGAGTGACTCGTTGACAGGTAACAGCAAGCAGCTGGAAGTAATGTTTAAGGGGCCTTGATTGTGAGAGAATGGTTAAAAGAACGACCCTGGTTTTGGATCGTGCTCTTCTTTATATTTGTTGTAGGTGCAAACGCAGCTTTTGTTGTGCTATCAATCATCAACAAGCCGATAGTCTTACCTCACTGAGTTACTGATACTCAGCACCCAGAATTACAGACACCACAATAGCACCTACCGCAATAGGTGCTACAAATCTGATCAGGAACAGCCAAACTGGAAATGCTGGAAGTTCGCCATGTCCTTCTTCCAGCTCGATACGGTTTTCCCTGACAGATAAAAACCATCCAGTAAACAGAGCAATCAATAGTCCGCCAACTGGCAGTAACCAGTTCGATGCCAGATAGTCCATCGTTCCAAACATTCCAACTGTTGTTTCTTTTCCAAACAGGTTGAAGCTGGAAAGTTTGCTGTTGGCACCAAGACTCAAGGCGTTCAGTGAACCAAATATAAATACAGAAAAGGCAACAGTCAGAGCTGCTCTTTTGCGCGACCACTTCAGCTCATCAATCGAGTAACTTGAGATAACTTCCAGCAAGCTGATGGTGCTTGTCAGTGCTGCAAAAGCGACCAGAAAATAAAACATCGTCATGATGAAATTTCCGCCAGGCATTTTTACAAAAACAGTTGGCAGAGTTGTGAACAAAATACCGGCACTTTTACTGATCTGCATGTCAGGGTTACTGAAAATAATCGAGAACATTACAACACATGCCAGAATTGCAACAAGCGTATCGAGTAGTGTAATCTGCAGGGCAGCTTTTGGAATGGAATCGGTTTTGCGCATGTAACTGCCATAAGTCAGGATACAACCCATGCCCAGACTTAAAGTAAAGAATGCGTGACCCATAGCTTCAAGCACGGCCCCACGAGTCAGTGTAGAGAAGTCAGGGTGGAAAAGGAAATGCATCGCTTTCTCAAAGCCGGCAGTTGTTGTGGCATAGATTGCCAATGAAGCAAGAATCAGCAGGAGAATCGGCATCAGGATTTTAGATACTCTTTCAATCCCGCGTTTAACTCCAAAAATCACAGCAGTGGTTGTGAAAGTCATGAATAGGAAGAGGCCAATTATCTGTTGAGTGCCGTTTGCTGTATAGTCACCAAAAAATGTATCAAGTTCTTGTGGAACTGCAGCCATGTTGCCAAGCTCACCAGAGATTGCCATCACAATGTATCGCAAAGTCCAACCTGCAACCACAGAGTAGTAGGAGAGAATTACAAATCCTGCAAGTACGCCCAGAAAGCCTACTGGAGTCCAAAGTTTGCCACCAAGTTTGTTGAATGCCCCAACCGCATTGAGTTGAGTCCTGCGACCAATCAAAGTCTCTGCCATCATTATCGGTAGACCGACCAGCGCGATTGCAGCAATGTAAACCAGAACAAATGCTCCGCCGTTATTTTCATATGTGATGTACGGGAATTTCCAGAGGTTACCAAGTCCAACAGCAGACCCTGCTGCTGCCAGAATAAATCCAAGTTTACCACTCCACTGTCCACGAGACTGAGACATCTGTTTCTCCTTGAGAAGGTTCAATTGTCTGGAGAGATTATATTTTATGGTGGGAATCGTCAAGAGGCCTCTGGGTTGACATCTATATTTAAGTTTTGAACCCCATAGCTATCATATGAAATTCTTTGTTTGTGCGTAACTTGCAGTAATCAATTGAGTTA
The DNA here is from genome assembly GCA_018652925.1 of bacterium. Taxonomy (GTDB): domain Bacteria; phylum Krumholzibacteriota; class Krumholzibacteriia; order LZORAL124-64-63; family LZORAL124-64-63; genus JABIBH01. The sequence continues at coordinate 4,530 of JABIBH010000054.1, forward strand.
ATGGTGACAGAAGAAGTTGATAATTCATGGCACAATGAGTTGCAGTGGAGATGTTGAAATATTACATCATCTTTTGGTAGACGAATTGACCTGAATCCCCTAGAATGGTAGCGTGTTAAATATCAGTTGTTGAGACCGAAAGAATAATAATAAGGGGGGAGTGAAATGAAACAAATTATAACAATAGTTTTTCTATGCCTGCTTCTGAGCGCGGCCGTTGCTGCGGAAGAGGACAGTGTGCCTGGTGTGCGTCCGCAGATCGATTATGCAGTGGAGGTGGATGGCAACCGGAGCGCCTGTTTCTCACAACGGGCCTACGCTCTGGATACCATCTCGCCTGACGACATGCTGTTGCTGGGGCATGTGGAGAAAACCGAATCGCGGCAGTTCGGCCGCTGGTTCTACAACGTGGTGACATTCGAAGTAAGCAAAGCGATTCTAGGTTCCTGCCAGGCAGACACTGTGGAGTTTCTCACCGCCAACACCTTCACCCTTAACAGCAAGGTTGAGGCGGAAATGCGGGAGTCCACGGCCTTGCCGTGGGTCTGCCCAGGTGATCATATCTTGGTTCTGCTGCGCCCCAACACTGTCCGTGAGGATGTCCAGGGCTGGACTGAGCTGGTTTATGCCGGCTTTTTGTCTGGTGAGAATCATTCCCGGGACCAGGCCGTCTATCAGGAAGTTGATGTTCGATATGACGCCGGTGGCTACTTGACAGCTCGCCAGGCCGTAGGACAAGCGTCTCCGTACGAACACATGACCATCGCCCGTCAGGAATCAGGCATTCTAGCCGAGGATATCAGGGAATTCCGTCAGGGATTGGCTGACCGGTTTGAAAAAGAGGTGGGCTATGA
>JABIBH010000055.1 GCA_018652925.1 bacterium
AGCTATCGGGTTGCCCAGGGACTGGTCTGATTATACCAGGCTGATTTTCAAGGCACGTGCTACACAGGGTAAAGTTTCATTGACTGTCAGGCTGGACGACTTTCAGAGCAGAAGCGATGCAGTATGGTGCGGTCAGCAATTTAAAATATCTGAAACCTGGGAAGAGTACAGTGTCGATCTTGAAAAGATTTCAGAATCGGTAACATCACGCAAGTTCAGAATGGACGATATCGATAATATATTGTTCTATATGTACATCACCAAAGGTACAAGAACAGTTCAGTTGGATGACATTCGATTGCAATGACAGGAGAGCAAGTTGCGCATAGGCATTGGATGGGACAGGCATAAACTTATTGCAGGCAGACCTTGTATTCTGGGTGGTGTCCTTTTTGAAGATTGTCCAGTTGGCCCTGAAGGTCATTCCGACGGTGACGCAGTAATCCATTCAATTGTAGATGCTTTACTTGGTGCTGCCGCCTTAGGAGACATCGGAAAACATTTCCCTGATACAAGCTCTGAATATGCTGATTCTGACAGCAGATTGTTCCTTAAAAAAACACATGAACTTTTAATTAACGCTGGTTATAAAACAAATAATATCGATGTAACAGTTATCACTGAACAACCACATCTTTCACATCGGACTGAAGAAATGTGCAAGCTGATTGCGGACATCCTGGATGTAGATCAAGGAGCAGTTTCAGTTAAAGGGACCCGTGGTGAAGGTCTTGGTCCCGAGGGTCTTGGTCAGTGTGTTACTGCAATGGCAGTAGCTACAATAACGGAAGTATAATAATGAAAATCATTGTTTTATCTGGTGGCGATTCTACCGAAAGAAAAGTCTCCCTAGCAACTGGTGCTGCAGTTACTGAGGCACTTGCCGCTGCTGGTCATGAAGTGCAGTCCCGAGTAATAGATTCAGTTAATGATGTTCTTGCCATGGATGATCTCTCAACTGTTGATGTTGTTTTTCCAGCTCTTCACGGAGGAGAGGGAGAAGATGGAACCCTGCAGGCTTTGCTTAAATCAAAAGGCGCAACTTTTGCATTGAGTGGTATGGCAGCAAGTGCTCTGGCAATGAATAAAGCAGCAGCAAAACGGTTGATGCGCAGTGCCAATATTCCCACTCCAGATTGGCTTCTGGTGTCATGGGATCTTGACAGTAACTGCCCTGATTCTTTATTGGACAAAGGAGGGCCAAGGGAAGGTTATCTCTGTCTTGAAAAGCTTCAGCAAAAAGTTGAAGACGAACTTGGTCTGCCGGTAGTTATCAAACCAGTTGCCGATGGCTCAAGCTCAGGTGTGGAAATTGTAAAACTGCCGGAACAGTTTGCAACATCTTTCAGCAAAGTTGCCAGCTCGAAGCAGGATATTCTCATCGAAAAATATATTCCCGGCAGAGAGCTGACTGCTGCAATTCTGATGGGCCGACGGTTGCCGTTGCTTGAAATAATTCCCAAAGCCGGATTCTATGATTACGATAACAAGTACACTCCAGGGAACAGTGATTATGTCTGTCCCGCACCAGTTGGTTCTCCGACCTATGAAAAAATCAGCAGCGATGCCCGTCGACTTTATGACCTGGTTGGTTGTAGTGGAGTTGCCAGGGTTGACTTTCGACTAGATGGTGATACTTATTCATGTCTTGAGATTAATACAATTCCAGGTATGACCGCCACAAGTCTTGTACCAAAAGCTGCATTGGCAGTCGGGATTGGTTTTGGAGATTTACTTGTCGACATTTGTGAGGAAGCAATTTCGCATCGACAAAAATAGAGATAGGAACGCGATGACTCTGCATGTTTACGATCATGTGACCAGAAGCAAAAAAGAATTTGTACCAATAACTCCTGGCAAGGTTGGGATGTATGTCTGTGGACTTACCGTTCAGGACAAGCCGCATGTTGGGCATATGTTTGCATTTGTTGCGTGTGATATGATTCGTCGCTACCTGGAATATCTTGGTTACGAAGTTACTCATGTGCAGAACTTCACTGACATCGATGACAAAATTATCAATAAAGCAGCAGAAGAGGGTATCGGGTTCAGGGAAGTTGCCGACCGAAATATCGATCTTTATCACCAATATGCAGCAGAGCTGAACCTGCAGCCAGCACATCATTACCCTCTGGCAACGGAAAATATTGATGGCATCATAAGTTATATAGAAAAATTGATAGAAAAAGACCATGCATACGCAGTTGGCAGTGATGTCTATTTCAAGGTTCGCTCATTCAAGGAATATGGACAACTCTCCGGGCGCAATGTTGATGATATGATCACAGGAACTAGAGTGGAACTTGATGAGAAAAAACAGGATTCACTCGATTTCGCTTTATGGAAGGGCGCTGCTGACGGTGAACCGTCCTGGGAATCGCCTTGGGGAGCAGGCAGGCCTGGTTGGCATATTGAATGCTCTGTTATGTCAGCATCAATTCTTGGTGATCATTTTGATTTCCACGGTGGTGGTCGCGATTTGTTATTCCCTCACCATGAGAACGAACGTGCTCAATCTTGCAGCTGCACAGGTGAAAAGTTTGTTAACTATTGGCTGCACAATGGGTTGCTGTTTCTTGGCGACAAGAAAATGTCCAAATCCGATGGCAATTTCTTTGCCATGGGTGAAGTGTTGGAGAAATTCAGACCTGAAATTATTCGTTTTTTCCTTTTGAATGCTCATTTCCGCAGCCAGATTGATTATTCTGAAGAACGGCTCAAAGAAGCTGAATCGGCTCTCGATCGACTCAAAAGAACAGCTGTCAAGCTACAGGAGATGGTTCAGGTTGCTGAAAAGCGTGACCTTACAGAACCTGAAGCCGGTGTCTTGCAGGCTGTTATCAGCTATCGCAACCGTTTCTTTGCTGCAATGGATGACGATTTTAACTCTGCTGGCGCAATTGGAGTTCTTTTCAGCTTGTCCAAAGAGCTGAATCAGTACTACAGCTCCATTGGGGACAATTCTCCTGCTGCTGAAGTTATTTCTGAATCGGTAGCTTTTTTCACTGAAGGTATTGAAATACTTGGCCTTTGGCGCGGCGGATTTGCTGAAATGGCTAAATCGGTCTCTTCTGATATTCCTGAGGATATTATTGCCTTGGCAGCTGAAAGAGATAAAGCCAGAGAAGAAAAGAATTGGGCCCGCGCAGATGAACTTCGTGATGAATTGCAGAAAAAAGGTTATCTGGTTGAAGATAGTTCAGCTGGAACTGTAGTTAAACATCTCTAACTATCTTTTTTATCTTGACACTACCAAATGCGTCGATTTATATTCACAGGTCTGTCAATAAATGACATGAAGCGGTCTGCTACTCTCTGTGAGTAGTCCGGGCGTTTTTGTCTGTCATATTGAAGGGGCTGGCGTAGCTCAATTGGTAGAGCTCCTCACTTGTAATGAGGTTGTTGGGGGTTCAAGTCCTCTCGCCAGCTCCACTATATTTGTTTAGTCAGTAAGTGTGGCGAGGTTCCCGAGTGGTCAAAGGGAACAGACTGTAAATCTGTCGGCGTAGCCTTCGGTGGTTCAAATCCCCCCCTCGCCACCACACAAAATGAATTG
>JABIBH010000056.1 GCA_018652925.1 bacterium
ACTGAAAAACCCAGGCCGTGGCCAGAAGAGAATCCCCAGTTTTCCATGCCGCCGTGATTTATGCGTTTGTCAGTCCAGTAAAACGATGTGTTGTTGACATCATTTGCTGACCAACCTGCAGGGTTAAAAAACGCTGCAGTTGCGCCACCGGTGACACTGGGAGTTTGAGGCAGGAACAGGGAAGTGTTGTGGTAATCAGTTATTGCTTCATCGCCAGCAAAGAGTAAAGCTGGCAAAAGCAGTAAGACAAATAATAGTTTACGCAAGGTAATCTCCTTTTCAAGACCGTCAGAACAGAATATGATTGGGTTGTAATACGCAGATTGCAGGTACATGTTACACTCGGAGTTGCGATGTCACAAGATATACAAGAATTACGCGATAAAATTTCTGAAATCGATGCAGATTTGATTGCTCTTCTGGGCAAACGGTTTGCGCTGTCAGCTGAGATCGGCAGGTTGAAAGATGAATTGCAGTTGCCGATAGTAATTGAGAGTATCGAGAAGCCGGTCATTGCTCGAGCGCGCGCAGCTGAGGCTGGCGTTTCTGCTGATACAATGGAATCGATTTTCAGGGAAATCATCAAAGGGTCAGTTGAAACTCAGGAGCGATGATGTTTGCAGGGGAGGTTTTGAGTTGAACAAAGAAGCAGCATGGACAGCAGCTATTGTTTTTTTTGTAATAACAGTTATCGCACTTCTGGGGATGTAATGTTGTACTATTGGCAGGACATTGTTGCAGTTCCTTTGACATTTTTGATTATATATTTAGTGCGCAGATTACGCGGGATTTCTGAACCGATACCATTGTCGCATCTTGTTGGTACAGTTATCGCTTTTGCAGTTATTTTTGAAATTGCGTTGCCGTTGTTTTCAAGCAGATTAACACCCGATGTCTGGGATTTATGGTGTTATATTCTGGGCGGAATTATTGTCTGGCTTTATAGCAGAGCAAAAAAGGTTACTTCAGCCAAAACTCGTTGAAGATTGATTTTTCCCGCTCGCGGATGCCTTCCCATTTTTTGTTTTCAATTTGTATTTTTGCACCAGGTTTTTCCTGATCCCATTGCATTTGTCGCAGATCCATATAGTTGTTCAACAGTGCATTCTCAGAAGTGTCCCTTGCAGCTTTTTTGAACATATTTTCATTCGAAATTACCAACGATGGCTTTTCAGGATCTGGTAAAAAATCATCTGCAATGTCAACCGCACCATTCCATATCGATTCAAATATTTTAGTATCGACAGGTTCAGAAACAACTTCTACAGGAGCTTGTTTTTCTACTTCTATTACAGGTGGTTGTTGCAGTAGGAGATAATTGGTTGTGACAAATGCGGGTGGATGAGGCTTGGGGTTCCATGGGTAGAAATATGATGAAGTAACAGCAATCAGCCAAAGTAAAATTGATGCACCGATAAGGCTGATTGGCCATCGCCAGGAAGACTCTGTTGAGTATATTTGTGTTGATTGCATAATAGCGGGGGCGCTGGGAACGCCCCCCTTTGCGACTCTGTAGGGAACTACTCTTTCAGGTCTTTGATCTCTTTGCGGAGCTCTTTAATCTGAGCTTTGATTATTTTGAGCTCTTTCTTCAATGCCATCTGTTGAATTTTTGCCTTGTCCTTATCACCATGATGGAAAACGCCAGGGTTACCTTTACTCTTGAACATCATGTGTATGTCTTCATGGATGTCCATATCGTCATCTCCGATGAATTTTTTCATGATCATTTTGTGGTTTGCAACAGGAGCTGCGCCAAGAGTAACTTTCCTGGATTTATTTTTACCTTTGCGCTTTACGCAAACTTTTACTTTATCTTCAGGTTTGGTGTCTTGCATAAATGCTATGACATCACCACCACTGCCAATTTTTGTATCTTCAATTTTTATGATAACATCACCAGCTTTAAGACCCGCTTCTTCTGCAGCTGAATCTTCAATGATTTCTTCAATCAGGACACCGTTTTCGACATCAAAATATTTACTTAATTGAGAGTTCAGATCTTTGAGTTGGACACCCAGAAAACCGTGAGCAGGTTTACATGACACTTTTTCCGACAAGCATTTAAAGTTTTCATCGGTCCATATAAGCTCGTCACCATCAAGTTTAATTTCTTTAGTTTCACCATCTTCAATGATGATAATTTTCATTATTTGATCTGAATCTTCGTCAATAGTTACTGTGATTTCTTTTTCAACATCTTGTGCAGAAACCATCCCTGCTGAAAGCGCAAGTATGGCAAGAAGAGTGAGTAATTTTGAGAGGGACATTTTATTCTCCTGGAGTTTAAATTTTGGTTCCGGAGAATAATACGCACTCTATGTTTTAAAGTTCCAATTAATTCAGAGGCTTTCGAATTGTAAAAGCCCCCCTGATGTCTGCGGTTTTGAATCCAACTGCTTTATCTTCCGGGTACAGTTCTGCAATTTTTGCACTAACATCTTTGTCCAGATCAATTCCATGGCATTTCAGGCAAAGCGGGGCAGTGGGAATGGCTTTCATGTAACGATAAGTCTGGTGACCTTCGCTATCGGTGACTACTTCTCCAAACTCTGATATTTTTCCTTTTTCAAATTGTTCAAGTACAGCAAGTTCCCATTTGTCAGGAGCATTTTTCGGATTGCGAGTTTTGAGGCTGGTTCTGCTGACAATCATGCCTTCTTCAATTGAGATGGTCTCTGTAATTGGTACAGCTTCAACATTGCAGGTTTGCAGTGCGCCAACCGGACCTGATTCTTCCATTGCGCTTTTTAGTGCCAACCGCAAGGCAACGCCCAGTTTCTGTATCGATGCTTTACATGATTCATCATATGTATTTATTTCGTCAGCAATTGCACCAGAGCTGATAAGTAGAATTAACAGTAGTATCAGAAAACGCATAGGGACTCCTAGAGTTTGAAGTAGTTATTGTTGTAAACTGCAAGTTTGGGCTCTGTCATTTCATCGATTGCCCACTTGATTCCTTCACGACCAAAACCAGATTCTTTGATTCCACCATATGGCATATTGTCAACACGCATGCTTGGTATATCTCCGATAATTACGCCGCCAGTCCTGGTTTCAGAAACAGCATAACGGGCGTTGCCAATATCTTTAGTGAAATAGCCCGCCTGAAGACCATACACTGAATTGTTAACTTTTGCTACTGCATCGTTGAAATCGGTGAATGATTCCATAGATGCAACCGGCCCAAAAACTTCACAGCTATAAATATTGGCGTCTGTTGGGACATCCTCCAGAAGTGTTGCATCAAAAAATGAGCCGTTGCGTTTGCCACCACAAAGAATTTTGCCACCACTTTTGTTGACCCAATCTTCAACACGGATAGCATCTTCTTCAGTAATCATTGGGCCAAGAAACGTGGACTCATCTGCAGGGTCACCAGACTTGAGTTTAACAGCCGCCGCAATTAACCGTTCTTTGAGTTCAGAGTATAATGAGCTGTGTGCAATAATTCTTTGAATACTGATACAGCTTTGTCCCGATTGGTAAAATGCACCGGTAATCAAGCGTGGTACAATATACTCCAGATCACTGTTTTGATCGATCACGCAAGCTGCGTTGCCACCAAGTTCGAGGGAAATTTTTTTCTGGCCACATCGCTGTTTCAGTTGCCAACCAACATCAGGACTGCCGGTAAATGAAAGCAATGCAATCCGCGGGTCGCTGACCAACGGATCTGCATCTTTTCCTGCACACGGTACAACAGAAAATGCACCATCGGGCAAGTCTGTTTCAGACAGAATTTCAGCCATCAAAATAGAGCTGATTGGGGTTGAGCTGGCCGGTTTTAAAATAAAAGGACAACCGGCTGCAAGTGCCGGTGCAATTTTATGAGCTGCCAGATTGAGCGGGAAGTTAAAGGGAGTAATGAACGCACAGACGCCAACAGGTTCCCGTCGAATTTCAGCTTCATATCCAGTGGCACGTTCACTGATATCAAGCGGCATGATTTCACCATTAATGCGCACTGATTCTTCGGCTGCAATGCGGAAAGTATCGATAGCGCGGGTTACTTCTACACGTGCATCATTGATCGGTTTGCCAGCCTCAAGGCAGAGAATCTTTGAGAGTTCATCATGTCTATTAGTAAAGGCATCAACAATGTTCAGCAATATTTCCTGTCGCTTCCACGCTGGAAGTTTGCGCATTGCTTCTCTGGAGTTGTGAGCAGCTGTGATTGCCTGATCCAGTTCTGCAGGGCCAGCAGAAGATACCGATGCAATTACATCGCCTGTAACTTTATGCAGAACTTCGATTGAGGTTTCAGTCTTTACCTGACGACCGGCAATGTAACATGGGTAGTTCATTTTAATCTCCAGCGACGGCCAAACGCGGGGACATCGTTCATGTAATCCCTGTAGCTCTGGCCATGCTCTGCTAACAGTTTTTTCTCTTCAATTTTTGCGCCGATTATAAAGTACAGCACAAAAACACTACGCCATACAATTGAAGTTGTTGTGAAATTATTGTAAAAAATTACAAATATTATTCCAGCTACGTAGTAGGGGTGGCGCATATAATTCAGAATACCTGCACGATTAAATGTAGGTTCTTTATCAGGGTTTGTGATTTGTGTAATGCCCAGGAAAAATCGATTGTCATATTGTCTGACTGCCATCCACGTAATTACAGCACTCAATGAGACCATCAGTACACGTGAGGAAGGAAACAGCCTGTATAAATGTTCGCCAGGAAATTGTTTGATGACCATGTATGCTATGCCAAGAGTCAAACAACTGAATGTGACATAAATAAATCGATACCATCCA
>JABIBH010000057.1 GCA_018652925.1 bacterium
CGATTTCATCATTCAGTATGATGCGTTTGTACCTTACGGTGGAGCTGGTGGACCATACACATTCGAGGTTATCCTCAGTGCTGATGGCACTATCACTTACCAGTACAACACAATGGGTGATCCTTTGGACAGTGCTACAATCGGAATGCAGAATGCCGATGGTACTGACGGATTTATGGTTGTATTCAATGCACCATACATGCATAACGGATTGGCTATTGAAATTTCTGCTGGTTCACCTTGGATGACTGTTTATCCTGAAGCAGGTACTGTACCTGCAGGTGGTTCTTTAGATTTAACTCTCGATTTCAATACCGAAGATGTTGATCTTGGTACCTACTATGGAGCAGTTCGAATTGATAGTAACGACCCTGTTACTCCACAACTGGATGTTCCAGTCACTCTTGAAGTATCAGATGTTCAGGCAGTAATGCTTTCCAACTCATCAGTTATTGCTGATGCCGATGGCGTTCACTTGAGCTGGGAACTTTCATTGACTGAAGAAAACATTTACTTCAATGTTCTACGTTCACCAGCTGGTGAAAATAACTTCGCTGAATTGGATATCACTCCTGAAGTAAGTTCTCCATTGAGCTATCTTGCCAGTGATACTTCAGCTGAACCTGGCGTGAGCTACAACTATCAAGTGAATTTCTCACTTGATGACAATAGCAGCGTACTGTTCACTTCTGAAGCAATCATGGTTCCAACAATGCCTAATGCATTGCACAGGAATGTTCCAAACCCATTTAACCCATCGACTAAAATTACTTATGACTTGAGCCAACCTTCAATGGTTAAACTGACGATTTATGATATCGCCGGTAGAGTTGTTTGTAATCTGGTCAACGAACATGTTGGCGCTGGTAGCCACGATGTTATCTGGGCTGGACAAAACAACAAGGGAGAGCCAGTTACTTCTGGTATCTACTTCTATCTTGTTGAAGCTGGCGATTTCCGTCAGAGCAAAAGGATGATGCTGGTTAAATAACCTGCATTGTTTTTTGAATTGCGCCCCGGGGAAACCCGGGGCGTTTTTTTGTGGAACTATCTATCTAAAACCCAGTATCATGTCTGTCTATAATAAAGGAGTTTCCAATGCGTTTGGGTATTATGTTTCTGCTGTTGATTCCAGTTCTTTCTCTCTCTGCCGAGATTATTACACCTGTTGAAATGTGGCGTGCCGGCGGTGAGGATGACGATGTTTTCTTTGGTGTCATCATGGCTGCTCATCTTGCACCTAACGGAGATTTGTGGCTTCTGGATATGCAGCTATCAACTCTTTACCAATACAGTATTGACGGTGAATTAATGGAATCCCTGATGGTTGAAGGTGACGGCCCTGGTGAAGTCAGGGAACCGACAAAAATGTTCTTCACACCTGAAGGTAAAATTGCATTAGTCAAAAATTTTCCGGGCAAAGTTGTGATGATTGAAACCGATGGAACTCCTGTCAGCAGCTTTTCATTTGGCGATGCTACTGAGGGTGGTTTTTCGGGAATTGGGGACGTAACTCCATGCGGCAACCTTGTACTAGCAAACGGAAACCTGTCGAGCTTTGATGGCAGTTCTTCAACCCGAAATGAATACTTGAGCCTGTTTGATTATCAGGGTGTTGAGCAGACAAATTTCTGTTCCAAAATATCGGAAAATGATTTAGGTGGGAAAATGAGCTTTAATGAGGCAGAGTCGTTTTTTGAAGGCCAGACCAATGCCTGCTCAAAAGATGGAACTGTTTATTATGCTCCAAAAAGAAATGAATATCTGGTTGAAGGTTTCAACTCAGCTGGCGAAAAAGTATCGGAAATAAAACGAGAATATAAACAACGTAAAAGAACTGCTGAAGAAATTGAAGAACACAAGGATGGGTACATGGTAATAGTCAATGATGTCAAACAGGATGTTGATGTTGATGTTGAACCATATGCGCAAGCCATCAGGCAGATTATAGTTAGAGATGACAACTCGCTCTGGATTGCAAATAGTCACTCTTTCAATGATCTTCCCGATGGAATTTATGGAATCTTTGATCATTTTTCAGAAGATGGAACCTTTATCGATACGGTTGAAATTCATCTGGATGCTGATCGTGAAAAAGACCATATCTTCTTCCCTTCTGACAACTTGTGTGTCGTTATCAAAGATGCATCTGCTGCTGTAAGCTCAATGTATTCCAGATTTGAGGACGATGAAGAAGACTACGGCGACGCGGAACCGCTTGAGGTTATTGTTTACAAACTTGACTAGCATACTCGCTTAAACTATTCTGGAGTTAACAATCCGTTAGGGGTGGTCCAACTGGACCTGAGAGAGTCCCTCCGAACCTGACCCGGGTCATACCGGCGTAGGAAAACGGCACTCCAACTTGCCTTCATGGCCAGTCCCCTATTTGTGGTGCTGGCTTTTTTTGTGAAGGATTCCTCATGCCTCGATTTCTAATTTTCCTTTTGCTACCTGTTTTGGCTTTCGCAACCGAAGCTCCAGTCGATACATCTGCTGTTACAATGGATGAAGTTGTAGTCAGCGCATCACGATATGGCAATGATCTGCACCTTTCCCACTCAAACATTTCA
>JABIBH010000058.1 GCA_018652925.1 bacterium
CAACAGAATAGCCTCTTTGGGTTACCTGTTTAACTGCTTCCTGTTTGAATTCTTTTGAAAATTTACGGTTACTCATCGACTTCTCCTTTTGGTTTAATTTAACCTAAGAAGTGTCTACAAAACCAGGGGAATTCCAAAATGATTCAAGCAGTATTATACAAAGTGATTACGCCAATTCCGTCAATACAAATTCCCAATTTCCTCAACCTCATTCACAAGTCTTTTCACTAAATACTTCGGCATTATAAGCTTGGCATTGCTTTTGAAGGAGAGGACAAGGGAAACTACTTCTTCTTCTGAAGTCGATGTAAACTCAAGCACAGTTGTATCACCTTTCTGTGTAAATTTTTGTCCTTTACTCCACAACCGCTCTCTAACAAACGCCTGAGCCCAGCCGGTGAGTTCCATTTTCACTTTGAACTTCTTCTGTGAAAAAACACCAAATCCCTGGTTAAGGTATTTATCGAAATCATAGTTTTTGGGGCTTCTGAAAGGAGTATCGGTAATAGTGACTTTTTTGAATCGCTGAAGTGCCAAAACCGGCAAACTGTCTGAAGACTTGTAGCCTTTGCCCGGCATTATTGCATACTGCGCATGGATGTAGATTGTATTTTTGTAATTGAAAATCTTAAGTGGCTTGATGCGGAATGTTTTAGGAGCATCGACAACGGGATTCTGGTATTCAACTTCAATGATTTTTTTGGTTTCCATCGCCTCAAGGATAGACTTCAGTTGCTTATCAAATTTCGAGTAATTAATGGTTCCGGATATCGAGGCTGCAAAAAGTTTGCCGCTCACATGTTGGTCTACATCCATTTGGGCATAGCTTTTGTCGATGCCAATAGTTGCTGTCTTGAATAGTTTATCGCCAAGCATGCAACGGGTGAAATCCTTGCACATCTCCAAGGTTCGCAATTCAGATTCCGATAGAAGCTCTACTTTGCTCAAATCGCGTTTTCTTTCAATCCAGACATGTTTTTGACGATCCCTGATTTCACTCTTGATCTTGATACCATAATAATTAGTTATGTCATCAAGCAGGCGCATGACACTCTGTTTTGAACATCCAAGCATGCTGGCAAGTTCATTGTAGGTTTTGGGATTGTTGGAAAAGAGAAGGTTGGCAAAAAGTTGCAACAATTTCTCACCGTATTTTTTGTCATTTAATTTTTTAGGCATAAATAATCTCCGTTTCTATCATTCCATAATCTGGAGTGATAGATAGTACATGTTCAGTTGCAATGCAAAATATTCATAAAAAAAGTGTAAAAAATGCCTAGGCGTTCCGTGTTATGGAACGATAGCAGCTTACTATTCGATGCAATGACGTTATTACTGTCAATGCGTCATAATAAAGGATGTTATATAATGAAGAGACGACACAGACACTTTATGAAATACAACATTAAATCCACTCGTAATAATCCTATTGACGAAACTGATTTGTTTATCAAGCACAAATCAGCTAAATGGTTGCTTGGTGTTTTGTCCAAGTATCCAACTATCGATGAAGAGACTCTCGATTTTGTAATTTGGCTAACCAGCTACAATGACAAGTGTACCAAAAAATGGATGGAAATCTCATTACAGGCCAAACTGGCCGACTTTATAGAATTAAGAAGAAATCCAGAAAATGATCGTTTTGATGACGAGCAGATGGTTATGAGTTTATACAAAGAGATGAACAAAAGAGAAAAGGTCATCTTTACAGAAGCAACTATTTTTGCTCTTGAGGTTGTAATCGCTGGCACAATGTTATCATCGCAATGCTCAATGGCTGTGAACTTGCAAAAAATGGCAGACACTTTTGGCCTTTGTTCTGAAGAAGTAGATGCCGGGCTATTTCTGGCTCTGAAAGAAGAGTGGACACCTATAGAGCGCTTTTTCGATACGCATCTCAGCTGTGACAGAATCAGTGGGCGCCGATTCTTTGAAGCAGCACTTGGTTTAACCCAGCGTGAGTTTCACAAGGTTCTAAATGGCAAATTAACCAAGATTGGTATTATTAATAACCAACACTCATGGCTATCTATCGATAATGATTTTATGCCGATGTTTCTGGATCCATCCGATGATTTTGATACCGCCGATATCCAGCGAAGAGTCCAAAAAACCGACTTGCCTTTTATGGAGCTGGATATTCCTGAAAAAGAGGTTAGCAATATATCAATGTTGCTCAAGTCAACTGATGACAGGCCTGTACACATCCTGCTTTACGGACCTCCTGGAACCGGGAAATCTACTTTTGCGCGTGGACTTGCCAGAAAACTGTGTAAAGACTCAGTTGAAGTTATGGGGTTTGAAAGACCATCTGTAAAACATAGGCAAGCTGCGCTTGAAGCGTGTATGCACATGACTGCAAATGCAACCGATCGAGTTGTTGTTGTCGATGAAGCTGATCACCTGCTATCACAAGCAATTTCATCAATGGTTTCTGGGTCTGCTGCTGATAAGACCTGGGTTAATTCTGTTCTTGAACGTCCCCAAAGCCGATGCATATGGGTTGTCAATCAAGCGTCGGACATTCATCCTGCCATAAAACGCAGGTTTACTTATTCATTAGAGATGGGATTACCTAAAAAAGAGTCAAGAGAGAAAATCATTTTCAGAGTTTTGCGCAAACACAAAATCAAAAGCCATTTTAATGCAGCTCAGATATCAGAACTTGCTGAAAACTATCTGGTTAGTCCTGGAAATATTGAACAAGCAGCATCTACTGCATCGCTTTGGTCATCCAGTAAAGCTGAATGTATCAGAGTCTTTAAGGACAGCTTGAACTCCAAGCTGAAACTTTCTGGTGCGCCAGTGCCAAAAACGAAATTAGAAAGTAAAATCAGCATTCCATTTATGTCCAATGGCCTGAATACCAGTATGCCATTTGACAGGCTGATTAAGATGACAACCAGGTATAGTAACAAATGGAAAAACGATCCAACTGTCGAATTACCAGCAATGAACCTGCTATTCCACGGTGTGCCTGGCACTGGCAAAACCGTCCTAGCAAAACAGTTAGCAAAAGAGCTGGATAGACCTCTTCTGATTATTCGCGCCAGCGATGTGTTGGATAAATATATCGGTGGGACTGAAAAGAATATTGTCCAGGCTTTCAATAAAGCAAGGCAAGTGAAGGGCATTCTGTTACTTGATGAAATCGATTCCTTGCTTGCAGACAGAACTGGAGCTGAAAGAAATTGGGAAGTTTCTCAAGTTAATGAGCTGCTGACTCAGATGGAGCATGGGCCAGCGATTATGATTGCTGCCACAAATAATGTCCAGAAAATGGACAAGGCCTCAATGCGCAGGTTCTTGAGTAGGATTGAATTCTCTCCACTGCAGAGTACTCAGGTTATCGATGTTTATAATAAGGTTTTCCGGCCGCTAGTCGGAAGGGCGAAACTGACCAGATTTCAGATGAAGCAATTGCAGAGTATGAAATCTCTTACTACTGCAGAGCTGGTCAGGATACGACAGCGGCTGGAATTGTTGTGTGACAAGACAGACCACACATCGATTCTGGAGGAGTTTATTTCCGAACGACCTCAGCAATCATCACATGTTGCTGGATTCTTGAACTAGGGGGTATCTGATGAAAAATTTATTGAGCTGCATTGAAAAGTGGAAAGCTGAATTGCCACCTATAGATGGTTGCAAAATAGTATTTACATGGGATGTTGAATGGGCCGAGGGGGAGACTCCTCGGTTCTTGGTGCGGCATAAAAATCAGATAATTCTTTATGATGAAACATGCTTTGAGAATGCTACTGAATTTGCATTAGTTGTAGAACTACTCAGCAAGGTTTATAGTGGCAGAATGTATGATCTTGTTCCATTGCGGGACGGTTGCCTGTATGGTCACGATGCAAAGACAGTAAAGATTGTAAATGAAGCGCGACAGAAATGTCGGGATAAATATAACAGTAAAGAAGGTAAATAGTGACTTAAGTAATTATCGGGATTGCGATTGTAATTGCATTGCAGGTTCTGGTGCTATTAAGAAGTGGCAAAACTGCAGAAACCGGTGAAGCCAAAGAAGTGCGAGATGAACTTCGTCAATTCAGAAAAGATGCCACTGAAGAGTCTCGTGCCACTAGAAAAGAACTGCTTGATCAGCAGACTAGTTCGTTTAAGACGGTTACGGATTCATTAAAGGGAGTGAATGAAACCATCGGCACTCAGATGAAAGAGATTCGTGAGGGTAATGAGAAAAAACTTGAGCAGATGCGCAAGACTGTGGACGAGAAGTTACATGAAACTTTGGAAAAACGGTTGGGCGAATCGTTTAAGACTGTGAGTGAGCAACTCGACAGAGTGCATAAAGGCATTGGTGAGATGCAGAAATTGGCTTCAGATGTTGGCGACTTGAAAAAAGTGATGACCAATGTAAAAGATCGGGGTGGGTTTGGAGAGGTAAAGCTAGAAGCAATTCTTGAAGATATGATGGCTCCTGGCCAGTACATGAAGAATGTAAAAACCAAAGAGGGCTCAAATGCAATTGTTGAGTTTGCGGTTGTTCTGCCTGGAACAGGGTCAGAGAAAGTGTTATTGCCAATCGATGCAAAATATCCAACCTCTGATTACTCTCGACTAGTTGATGCAAGTCAAGCTGGAGATTTGAAGGCAATTGAAGAGAGTGTGAAAGCAATAGCCAACAGGCTCAAGGGATCCGCAAAAGATATTAGCGAAAAATATATCGATCCTCCACATACAACAGATTTTGCAATTATGTTTTTGCCATCCGAGGGGCTATATGCTGAGGCCTTAAGGATTGATGGGTTAGCTGATGAGTTGCGACAAAAACATCATATTGTGATTACTGGCCCAACAACTATTGCTGCTCTGTTGAACAGTTTCAGAATGGGATTCCAGACTCTGGCTATTGAAAAAAGATCAAGCGAAGTATGGAAAGTTCTTGGAGCTGTTAAAGCTGAGTTCAAGAAGTTTGGTGGAGTGTTGGATAAGCTTGGAAAGCAACTTTCAACTGCGCAGAAAACTATCGAGGAGTCTAGTGTTAGAACCAGAGCAATGACTCGAAAGCTTAAAGATGTTCAAGAGCTTCCAGGCTCAGATGCAGTCGAGTTGCTGGAATTGTCGGAAGAAGCTGAAGAATAACGAAAAACTCTACAGCTTAACTCCAAGTATATTTTTAAAAAGCAGACCAATTATCATGCTTGTACCGCAGAAAATCCAGAACCACCAACGCAAACCAAGAAATGTGCTGTGCTGTTGGCGGAGGTGCAGAGTCAACGTTTGAAGAAAAGCATCAGCAGGAATTGCTGCTTCAGTTGGGTTCATTGTCAGGTAGTGCCAGCCAGATTGTTCACGTGAAGTCGCAAAACGGGAAGCGTTGCCACCAGCAAGATTTTTTGTTACAGAACCATTTGCAGAAACTATTGCCAGTTCAGTTGGTTTATGGCTGATAATTTTAACTCTCCACCATGCACTGTTGTCAGCTCTATTTACAAGTGGTCCTGCCAGAATTTCTACATCACCATTGGATTGGAGTTGTAACTCCTGATCCAGAATTGCTGGGTCAGTTACAACAGCTTCAACAAGAAACTGATCTCCTGGCTGAAGTGTTGAGCGTTCAAATCTGGATTCAAGCTGTACCAGAACAATTACAGTAATTGGTAGAAGAACCAGTAGTGCCGGTAGTGAGACTCTCAAATAGCGCAGGTTTGCAATGAGCAAATCTTTTTGTACTCGCATTATCGTGACAAGGTTGTCCTGGTAGAGGCCAAGTTCATAAAGGTGACCCAGCAGTTTGTGACGACGTGCAACCAGTTGGTCCTGATCTGTTGTGACTTTGAAAAGCCAGACCAGAAGCACACCGGCAATCGCAGAAGTCAAAACGAGCGGAACCCAGAAGTTGCCTGCAAATACAGGAGTCAGCAGGTCGAACAGCGTATTTAGAATGCCAGCAATAGTACTCATTATGAAATGTAACCTAGTCCCTGCATCCGTTTGCGAATTTCATCTTCACTGTCGCCGCCTTCTTCAAACTTGGAGATTTCTTTTTCCAGAACATGAACAACAAACTCGTCAGTAGAGGAATAGCCCGCAATTTTTGCACACTTGTCCAGCTTTTCCATCAGTTCTTTATCGACTTTAATCTTTGGGCCAAACATTCTATTCTCCTTCAAAAATATTTTTGCCAACCATTTCCGGTAGTGGTTCCAGATTGAACAACGCAAGGAAGGTTGGGGCAAGGTCTAATAACGCGGGATGCAAAGCACGAATTGGTCTGTTCGTAATAATGATGCCTGGAACTTCATCTGCAGCCATGCAGTGATCTCCACTCCATTTCATCATATTGTCGATGAATATCTCAGCAGGAACTTCGCCCAGAGCACTTTCATTACTGCCACGGAATTCCCTGTGGTAACCAACAATTATATCGGGGGCATCTTTTGCATAAGGGCCATGATAGATTTCATCGGTGCGGTATGCATGTTTGATAGCAAGCTTGCCATCGAAATCTTTTACCTGCTCCAGTGCTTCGCAAATTTCTGCAAGCAGTTCTTCTCTGTCTTGACCTTGATTGACGATTCCTCTTCGCTCACGACCACGTAAGTTCAAGTACAGGCCGTTGATTCCAATTGCGTAAGCCTTTGTTCTACGCCAGTCAATGCCCATCAGATATTCAATATCGCCAGGCTTTTTACCTTTTTTCAGGAACAGATAACCGTTTTGATGAAGCCAGCTGTTCAGATGAAATGACCTGTTATAAGGAGCAAAACCGTGATCGCTCATGGCAACCAACAGTGTTTTGTCATCGGTAACTTCCATGGCCATTCCAAGAGCTTTATCACATTCAATATAGATGTTTTTGATGTGATCCTGATATTCTCCACCAGCATTTTCATGCATCGGGTGGTCCTCATCCATGTTCCGCCAAAATGTATGACAAGTCTGGTCTGGGGAATTGAAGTAGAAAAAGAGGTAGCCCTTGTCCAGGGATTTAAAGTTATCCAGCTCACTTTGGAATTGCTGAATTCTCTCAGTTAATACTTTTCCGCTTTGGCTTACGTAGTTGTGGTCTGAAAAAACACCTTCCTCGAGTGCTTTTGTATCATCAGGCAGACCTTGTGTGTAATACAAACCGATATCATCAACCAACTCGCTGGAATAGTTTTCAGGAGTACAGATTGGCATCTCTGGATTAACAGGATCAATATTTACTGGTGTCACATAAAGCCTGAATGGATCTGTTCCCATAAGATAAAATCGACAAATTCCACTTACTGATTTCAGAAGTGGTACCATCTGAAAATCGATAGTCACCCAGTCACTCCACTGATCTTCATTCAGCAAAATAGTTTCATCGGCAATTTTTAGAAGGGCAGTTTGACTATTCCTGTCAACGGTAATATCAAAGTTGGCTTCAGACTCAGGATCGCCATCACGATAGCTGTTTACAGGTCCACCAAGAGTTGTTTTTGTATGACCGTCTCGCAGAGAAACGGGGATAATCCGACCACCGGAAATATTGATATCTTCTGGTGGGTCGTTGGTGTAGTAGCTGAAAATTCCGTATGTGCCAAGAATATCCGGTGTGCCCATACCGCTTAATGATCTGCACTCGCAATCAACAGGAGGAAAATTACTTGGGACTTTGAAAATCGTGACATCAACACCAGCCTCTGCAAGTATTTCCCAGAATGCAGTGCCGTGTCTGAGTAACTCTACCGATCCGCTGCCACGAGGGATTTTCCAATCGGCTACATGCCACCAGCGTGGTGGAGCCATCGCTTGAGCTGCGCTCAGGTAAGGAGCAAGTGTTTTTGGATCGCGATGGATGAAATCAAAAATACCGTGACCGCCTGGGTCCATTCCGGTAATAAAGTTACTCCATGCAACTGGTGATTGAGGCGGGATAGCAGTTTCCAGATTTTTGAAATCACCATCGGCAATCAGGTTCTCGAAGTTTGGCATTACACCCTGGTCAAGATATTTCTGCAACAACTGCGGGTCCATGCCATCAAAACCTATACAAAGAACTTTTTCAACAGGTTGAGCAAAGAGCAAAGCAGGTAGCAGTAGAAACAACATTAAATATTTCATGATTTATCTCCAGAGAGCAAGCTTTCACCGGTCATCCATGCTGGTTTTTCAATACCGAGCATTTGCAGAATGGTTGGTGCCAGGTCAGTCAGATGCGGGTTGCTGTTTTCAAAAGGAATCGATGAGAAAAGAACTCCCGGAACCAGTCTCGGGTCATTGCAGTGATCGCCACTCCAGCTCCTGGTATTGTCTTCAAATATGGAATCAGTAACTCTACCGGTTGCGGCATCCCAGCCGGTTCGCCAGCCGATACTATAGCCAATTACGATGTCAGGGCCGTTGCCGGCATAAGGACCGTAGTAAGTTTTTGCTCCGTCGGTAACAGAGCTGATACAGTTTTTGTCGCCGTCTTTGAGTTCTGCAAGTTTGGCAATCAATTCAATTTTCAGCGATTCAGAATCGGTTACAATCCCTTTGCTCTCGCGACCCTTCAGGTTCAGATAAAATCCACCCAGTCCAGAAGCATAAGCAACCGTGCGCGACCAATCGATTTCTGTTGGTTCTGCTTTGAAGCCGGCTTGCAGCTTTGGAAGTTCACCATCTGAGGGATCAGTTTGCAGGAAAAGATAGCCGTTGTCTCGAAGCCAGCTGTTCAAATTTACACCGCGAGTGAACGGCTTGAAACCGTGGTCGCTGATTACCAGAAGCACGTCATCCTTCTTAAGCTTTGCCATGGTTTTGCCAACAAGTTCATCAGCCCTTTTGTAAAGCTCTTCAATGGCGCCAGCATGTTTCACAGTGTCTTTGCCTGTGTTTGCTGGATGACCGGGAGTGATGTAGCGGAAGAACATGTGTTGAATTCTGTCAGTGGCATCAAAGACGCAAGTAATTGAACCGTTGCGTTGTCTGTCGATTGCGTGGAAGAATTGTTTTTCACGTTCAGCATGAATTGACCAGGCTTGATCCCAGAAAGCTGTCTCGTCGATGACTCTTTCATTCAAGGCCCAGGTGTCTTCTGCCAGGCCAAGAGTTGCAAATGAACCGTGTAATTTGTCCAGTGCAATTGAGTAGTGACTTGGATGCGAAATCGGCATTGCAGGCTTGCTTGGGTCGATATG
>JABIBH010000059.1 GCA_018652925.1 bacterium
AAGTGACATTGTACCGCGAGTTGTTCCTTTTAAAAGAACATTAGCATAATCAAGGAATTCGCCTGTTTCTCCATCTCGTATGACACCTTTAATAGCGCCAACTCCCTGGGCTGCTGCTATAGAAGGCAGAAGCAACAACAACAGCAAAGAAGCAAAGCAAAGTTTTTCTATTTTTTTCATGTGCCGTGAACGACGGAGCATATGCCCGCCCCTTTCATCGGTCTGAAGCAAACTGAAGATAACAGTTACGCGTCAGGTACATACCGTCACACAGTGCCGCTAAAAAATGCGACAATGCGAAACCTTAAAAATCATTCAGTCATCCAGCAGTAAAACAATGATGACATAAATGGAGTAATCACCAATCAACATTCCGAAATTGAATATAGAGATTGCAAAAACGACTGTCAACCTTACATGTTAAGCTATTATTAACAGTTATCAGTAAACTCCAGTTTGAGCCCCGCTGGATCAGTTGCAGCAGCCAGCAGTTTTTGCGTAATTGAGTGAACAGGAATATCGTCTGGGCTCATTTCCTCTACTATTTTTCCGGCTGACATTATCGAAAAAGAATCGGCATAATTCAATGCTTCTACCAGGTTGTGAGTTATCAAAATAACAGTTAAACCATTATTTCGGCAAAGTGACAGCAAGAGCTCCATTATCATTCGCGATTGAATCTGGTCTAATGAGCTTGTAGGTTCATCTGCTATCAACAACTCCGGAGAAGCTGCTAGTGATCTGGCAATAGCTACTCTCTGACATTCGCCCCCACTAAGGGTATGTGGCTTGACTTCCAGCAGCCTTCGCGGTAAATCTACTGCCTTGATTATATAATCAAGATCAGGGCCATTGAATTTTGTTATGACTTCCATCAGAATGCTACGAACTGTCTGCCTGGGGTCGAGTGAACTGAACGGATTCTGAAAAATCAATTGTGCAGAACTACCCCGTGCTGCCTTGATATCACTCAGTAACAATCCATTTATCCTGATTTCACCGCTGTCAGCTTTTTTGAAACCACAGATCAGCCTGGCCAGAGTAGTTTTCCCACACCCTGAATTACCTGCGATAACTTTGAATTCTCCACTTTTTACAGTCGCCGACAGGTTGTTTAAAACCACTTTGCCATCATAGGATGAAGTAACATCAGATATTTTAACCAAAGGAATTTTGTCTACTGAAACTTTCTTGGAAGGCTGATAAGAGCTTAAAGAAGAATCTACATTTTCGTGTTTTTCCCCACATGCCTTGAGTTCAATTATGTCGTCAGCAATATCATTCACCAGATTTTGGTCATGGCTTACTATTATCATGGCCATATTACGATCTTTGCGAACCTGAGTAAGCATAGCGATGATTTCTCTTTGTACGGTAACATCCAATGAAGTTGTTGGCTCATCTGCCAGTAATAATTTGGGATTACCAGCAAGTGCCATCGCAATCATTATCCGTTGACACTGTCCAACACTCAACTGATGAGGGTATCGATAAAATAATTCCGTCACATCTTGAAGCTGCACTTCTGACATCAATTGGTAAACGAGTTTTTCTGCACGCTTCCCTTTGATCGACATTAAATTTTCAACTGTTTCCTGGAGTTGCATCCCAACAGAAATTACAGGGTTCAAAGCTGAAACCGGGTCTTGTAAAACCAACCCTACTTCTTTGCCGGCAAGTTGCTGTCGATCAGTTTTATCTACAACTACATCATTCCATTTTACCGTTCCCTGAGAGATTACCCCGGAAGGCTCAAGTCCAATCAAAGACAGAACAGTCAGCGATTTGCCCGTACCAGAGCAGCCGGTTAAAGCAACACATTCACCAGCATTAACAGCGATGTCAAAAGGTTCATACAGTTGTGGAGCTGTAGCATGAGTTTGGATCGATACTCCAGTTGCAGATAAAACTGCTGAATTACTCATGCTCACCGCCTTTGCTTACAGGATCAAGGATATTGCGGACACCATCGCCTAATAAATTGGATCCCAAAACAGTCAAAGTAATTGCAATACCCGGAATTGCAGCAAGCCACCACGCTTCCAGCAAATGGCTGCGCCCCTGCTCAATCATTGCACCCCATGAAACTTCCGGATGCTGAACTCCAAGCCCCAGATAACTGAGAAACGACTCCAACAAGATGGTATTACCAAGCCGCAAGGCCATCGATACCAGAACAACAGGCAGCACATGTGGAAGAATGTGTTTTGACATAATAAATATCGAGCTGAACCCGAACCCTCTTGCTGCAAGAACAAAGTCACGCTCTTTAAGAGAAAGTACTTCACTGCGAACCAGTCTGGCTATCGACATCCAGCCAGTTATGCCAATTACAATAATGACAAGCATCAATGAAGGTTTTGTAACTGCAGCCAGAAGAAGGACAAGAAATATGCGCGGGAAAACAAGCATCAGATCTGTCAACGACATTAGTATTCGATCCAACCAACAAGGGCCATAGCCAGCAAGCAAGCCCACTACTGTGCCGACCATCGCTGATAGCAGAACAGCAATAGCAGCCGCTACCAAAGAAGAACGACCACCATACATGAGTCGTGTGTAAACATCCCGGCCCAAAAGATCTGTACCAAAAATATGTTCTGCTGAAGGCTGTTCCATTGAGTGTTCTCTATCGCCCAGCATAGACGGGCTGCCATCAACCAGCAGTGGGCCGAGAATACTGAAAACGGTTAACAACAGCAGTATGAAAATGCCTACTCTGGCCGACTTGTCGTTGTATAATGATTTTATGATATTCACTTGCCACCACCGGAACGCAGCTTGATTCTGGGATCGACAAATGCGTAGCCCAAATCAGCAAGCAAATTACCTAAAACAACCATAAATGCCGACACGGTGACTGCCCCCATTATAATCGGGTAGTCACGAGCGAATATTGCTTCAACTGTCAACCTGCCCATTCCTGGCCAGGAAAATATTGTTTCAGTTATTACTGCTCCACCAAGCAGGAATGGAATATTCAAGCCAACTATTGTGATAATAGGCAGCAATGAATTTCTAAGTGCATGATTCCAGAGAATACGGTTTTTTGAAAGTCCGCGAGCTCGTGCTGACAGAATAAAATCTTTTTGCAATACTTCCAAAACGCTGGCTCGAACATATCGGGCAGTTCCAATTACAGTTGACACTCCAAGCACAAAAACCGGCAACACCAGATGTCTCAATGTATCCAGAAATTGCTGGCCTGGAGACATCCATTCCAGATCGACAGAATTCATGCCCCCTGAAGGCAACCATCCCAACAGCCTGCAGAAGACCAATATCAACATCAGCC
>JABIBH010000003.1 GCA_018652925.1 bacterium
CACTACCAGAATCCTGGCCCAGTTACTGAAAGATTCTGGGAAAAAAGTAGCTACGTTTACGAGTCCACATCTGATGAGAGTATATGAACGTATTTCTATCGACGATAAACCAGTCGATCCAGAACTGTTTGCCAGAACAATTAAAAAGCTGAAGCCAATTGTTGAGAAACATGAAGCCAGCTGGTTTGAAACTCTGACTGCTGCTGCCGTTTTGATAAGTGTTGAATCTGGTGTTGATTTACTTTGCTGCGAAACAGGTCTGGGTGGCAGGCTCGATGCAACCAATGCACTTTGTCCAAGTGCGCTGTTACTGACCACAGTTGCACTGGATCATCAACATATTCTGGGCGACACAATTGAGGAAATTGCAGAAGAAAAACTCGGTTTGCTGAAGTCAGGATTGCCCCTTTACACAGCGGTAGACGATGAACTGAAAAACCAGGTTTTCAGAGCTGCAATTGGAACTGGTTCTGCTTGCGGTTTCCTGGATGAAGTTACTCGCATGGAATCTGAATCCAACGGCATGTGGACTCTTGTTACTCGCAGCAAGCAGTATCCCGGTCTTCCTGATTTAGGCACCGAGGCGATGAATCGTAATGCTGCTTTGGCAATCATGGCTTTGGAAGATATGTCGGACTCAGTTTGGCAGTTGCCAGTTGATGTTGCTGGCTCTTTGGAATCGTTGTACTTGCCAGGTAGGTTCCAGCAGATTCTGTCAGCACCAGACTGGTTTGTTGACACAGCACACAATCCGCAGGCACTTGGAGTTGCTCTTACTGCTTTTGAAAAACTCGATGGCAAAAAAACAGTTCTATTTGGTGGGATGCATGACAAAAATCCTGGTGCAGAAACCGGGGAGTTGTTGAGCAAGTTTGATAGAGTAATCTTTGCTCCAATCAGTTTGCCAAGAAGCAGGAACAATGAGCAGTTGCTGGAGTTGATACAACAGTGGCAACTCGAAAATGCAGTAGTTGAAGATTCTGTGAAAGAAGCTATTGAGTTAATTGCAACTTCTATTCAATCAGATGATAAGGTATTAATTACAGGTTCCTGTTTTATGGCAGGTGAAGCTTTGTACAGTATGGGCTGGCGTGATTTGGAAGAGGTGCGTACAATCAGCCCAGCGCTGGAACTGTTTAATAAGGAGTAATTTTGAGCAACAAGTTTGTTGTAGGTGCGGATGTAGGAGGAACAGCTGTCAAGTGGATAGCTGGCACTGATCCTGCCACCCCTGAATTCTCAGGTGAGATCCCGACTTGTCCAAATAATATTGAAGCAACTTTTCAATCGTTGGTTGATGTTGTGCGCTCTGAAACTGATCGCACCGTCGATCTGTTTGGTCTTGCTTGTGCCGGTGTTTTTGACCCTGTTACTTCAATACTTTGTGGCTCTCCAAATCTTCCAGGTTGGCAGGGGAAGAACATTCAACAATTTGCTGAAAGTGCTTTTCCTGGGGCAGCAGTTACAGTAACCAACGATGTAAACGCGGCGCTTGTAGGGGAGTGGATGTTTGGAGCTGGCCGTGGGTATGATAATCTGGCCATGATTGCTCTTGGTACAGGAGTTGGTGGTGCGCTTATCGTAAATGGTCAATTGATTTCGGGCTCATATAACGGTGCTGGAGAATTTGGCCACATGGTAATTGAACGCAATGGTCTTGAATGTGCTTGTGGCAGCAAAGGTTGCCTTGAAGCATATACTGGAGCCAGAGGAATTGTACAAAGATCAAACAGTGATTTGACAGTTGCCGATCTGTTTAAAAAGGCTGACGCTGGTGACAAGGAAGCTATCGATCTTTTCAGGGAAACTGGAGAATATCTGGCAATTGGAGTTGGAAATTTAATCAATATTATAAATCCTGATCTGGTGATAATTGGTGGCGGAGTTGCTCGTGCCGGTGATTTGATATTGAAACCGTGCATACAGGATGTTTCTAAATATATTTTGGCTTCAATTAAGCCGGAAGATGTTGTTGTACCTGCAAAGCTTGGTGTAAATGCGGCTGCGATAGGTGTAGCTGTAATGGCTCGGGGGAACAGTTGAAGGCATGTAGTTACATAGCACTTTTGATTGCGCTATTGGTTGCGCCTTGTATGGCTGAAGATAATAGGCCTGCAACGCGAACTGCTGCTGACTATTTGCGAGACTCTATTGTGGATGGTGAGAATGTACTTCACTTATATGGAAATGTTTTTATCGACAGGGATACTCTGACTGTAAAAAGTGATACTGCATATTTCTGGCGAGACAGGGAAGAGTATGAGTTTGTCGGCAGTGTCCACATGACCAGATTTGATTCAAGTCTAGACTGTGATGAAGCCTTGTATGAAGTGGAATCTGGTGATGCCTGGTTTACAGGGTCTGTAAAAACTGTTGATGAGGAAATGATTGCCACTGCCAATCGCGGTGAACTTTATGGCGAAAACAATCTGCTGTACCTGATTGGAGATGCCAGGTTGGTTTCTCCTGAATATGTAGTTTGGGCTGATACAATAAGTGCAATCGATGGTGATGATAAAGGCGAAGCATTTGGAAATGTTAAAATTGTTGACCCGGAAGCAAGTTCTGTTGTAACTGGTGACCATGCACTTTTTTCTCGTGAAGCAGGGTTTGCAGAAGTTGACCAGTCACCATTTCTGATTAGCAGAGAACAAGGCACCAGCGAGTTGAATGCTACTGCAAAATTGATGCGCTTTTTCAAAGATGATCAGCGCGTAGTGATGGTTGACTCTGTGAAAATCAGGCAAGGCAAATCAATTGCTGTTGCAGACACTGCTTGGATAAACAGTCGGGAACAGATGATTCTCAGGGGTAATCCACTGATTGATGATGGCGCCGGAAGTACAATGCGTGGAACCGAGATCGAATTTGTTTATCTGAATAATGAAATCGATAGAATTATCCTCAAGGGTGATGCTTCTGTTTTTGATGTTGCGCCGGACAGTCTTGCAGCTATTTATCACGGCTTACCATCGGCAAACAAATTGTCTGGCGATACTATTACGGTTTATATGAAAGATGGCGAACCTGATCATTCGGTTGTTCTTGGTCAAGCACAAAGTATTTATGTTCCCATTGATAACCCGGATGAAATTGCAAGCAACGATGTTCTTGGCGACACTATTACCATCTATTTCAAGAACAAGAAAGTTGAAACAGTTGATGTAGTTGGTAATATGTCAGGTGTTTATTCGTTTGTTAGACTCGACGAGCAGGATCCTGACTCATTGCAAACCGTCGATTTCAATTCAACAAAAGAAAATGTCGTTTACAGTGGTCACCAGGCTGAATTCAAGTTGGGGCAGAGAACAATTCTATTCAACGGTAATGCTGCGCTTGATTATGGAAGCATGAACCTTGCAGCCGGGCATATACGTCTTGATACCGATTCGCGTGAACTTTATGCATCGGAATCACCACTACTGATTGACGGCAGCCAGAAAATTGCCGGTGGAAATATGGCCTATAATTTTGGTCATAAAAGCTCAGCAGTTCTTGATGCTGTGACCATGATGGAGGACTATTACTATGTTGGTGAAAAAATAAAACGATTCGATAATGGTGATTTAAAAATCAATTCCGGAAAAATGACTTCATGTGATCATGCTGAACCTCACTATCATTTCTGGTCTGATAAAATGAAGATCAAAATGAAGGACAAGGTTTTTGCCCAGCCTGTTGTAATTAAAGTAGGCAAGGTGCCGTTGTTTGCATTGCCATTTTATTTCAAGAACATGGAGTCGGGCAGAAAGTCAGGTATCCTTTTCCCATCGTTCAACTTTGGCTGGTCTCAAAGAACAGGCCGGTACATAAGGGATTGGGGATATTACTGGGCAACTAATGATTACACCGATGTAACGGTTCGTGGTGACTATAATGAGAGACGAGAATTTACATGGAGATTGTCTAATCGATATAAAAAGCGTTATGCCTTCAATGGCAATATAGATTACTCCCGCCGGACAACTCTTGGATCTGACCAACAGACCAAGGAGTGGCAGCTTAACTGGAATCATACTCAGGACACTCTGTTTGATTACTATCGATTCAAAACCAATGTGCGGATGAGTAGTAAGTCACTTTCTAGAAGCGATTTGATTAATGATGTCGGACAGGAAGTTATAAGTGGTCAACAGACTTCCACCATGTATATCAGCAGAAGCTGGAGTGCGCTTAATGCGTCACTTAATTTCAAGCGCGATGAATATGTGAATGCCAGCGATGACTCTGATCCTGGAAGTAATAACAGGCTTTCCACTCAGAACTTTCCTCAGCTGGCTATGAGTTTTAGAAACAAAACCTTGTTGCCGGCATTAACTGGCGGTCGCAAAGGAAATATGTTTGGGGATGTTTTACGCAATACTTATCTGACACATTCATATCGATTTAATAGTAAAAAAACGACAAGTGAGCTTACTTCTGAAACTAATCATGCTGCTTCTGGAAATGCTTCGCTGAGTGTCAAGCCGCCACGACTATGGATTTTCAATGTCAACACAGGTGTAAGTACAAGCCATAGTTGGGAACAGAATACCGAAGAGGGAACTGAATATTTTTCTCATGAAGATCCTGATTCTTTTGGGGTATATGATGAAGTTTACCTTCGCAGCGAAGATACCCGATCCAACTTATCCATGAACAGTGGCCTGAATACAACTCTCTATGGGCTTTTTCCTGTGAAAATCGGCAAGTTGCGTGGCATCAGGCATACATTCAGGCTTGGTATCAATCACTCGTTGACTCCGACAATAATAGACCAGCAGGACAGGAGTGAACGGTTCTCTATTTCACTTGGCAATCGGTTTGACATCAAGTATGCCACAGGTGAAGCTGATTCAACTGAACAGACTGCCAAGATGGATGGTATTCTTGATTGGTCGATGAACAGTGGTTACAACCCGATGGTAACAACTGGCTCTATGTGGTCGAATATCAATAGTAATATTACAATAAAGCCTGGTCGTAACAGAAACCTGAAAGTTACGATGAACAATGTTTTTGATCCCGAAAGTTTTTCAGTAAAATCCACACGCCTGACATATGGTTTGAATCTCTCAGGCAGAGTTGACACAGGTGCAGGTAGCCTGGAACAAGAAGAGCAACTCAATGAAGCTATCGCACTGGTTGCTGCCGACCAGGACAGTGTTGAAACAATAATTGATGAAGATGAACTATTTGAACAAGCTCTTGATGCTCAAATTGATGATCAGGGTAACGATGAAATGTTTGCTGGATTTGGTATGTTCAGCGATGGCGAAGATGATGGCCGAGACAGTACTGAGGGTGGCCGGTTTCTTCCCTGGTCAATGGGAAGTAACCTGTCTTACAGCAGAAACCACGACAATGATTCAATCACAGCTCGTGCCAGTTTTAATGCCAAGTTAACATTGAGTCGCAACTGGAATGTAACCTGGCGCGGAAGTTATAATTTTACAGACGGTAGTATGACCAGTCAGTCATGGAAATTGCAACGCGATTTACATTGTTGGCGGATGGAATTTTCACGAAGAATAAGCAGTGTTGACCAACAGTTTGGTTTTATTATTTCGCTGAAAGCAATCCCTGCAGTGAAGTGGACAAGAGGGAAAGAGGACCTTGTCAGCAGCGGTGGTTCCGGTGGCAGCGGGCTTTATTAGTAACTGAACCGGAAAAATCCAGTCCTGTAGCACCTTTTTGGATAAAAAAGCGTGAAAAACCCTTATTTCATAGGAAAAACTCGATATTGCAGTTGACAAGAAATACAAAATAGCTATTGTCGAGAAAGATTGAGGTCGGAAAAGGATTTCGCCCTCTCGGTTAACTTAACATCCGTTGGAGGTATTCGGATGAATAAAACTGAACTGACCGCAGCTGTCGCTAAGAAGACAGGCATGTCCCTGAAGGATTCAAAGGGAGCAATCGACGCTATTTTTTCAACAGTTCCTCGCGAAGGCATTATTGCTACTGAAGTAACAAAAGGCCAAAAAGTTCAACTTACCGGTT
Source organism: bacterium (assembly GCA_018652925.1). Classification (GTDB taxonomy): domain Bacteria; phylum Krumholzibacteriota; class Krumholzibacteriia; order LZORAL124-64-63; family LZORAL124-64-63; genus JABIBH01. The sequence goes on from JABIBH010000003.1 coordinate 5,983, forward strand.
TCGGTACTTTTGAGCGTCGCAGTCGCAAACGCAGGAAGGGTCGCAACCCTCAGACTGGTCAAGAACTAGTTATTCCAGCATGCAAATATCCTGCATTTTCAGCTGGAAAATCTTTGAAAGATCGTGTAGCAAAACGCTAATCTGATTTTTTGAAATGCAAAAACGGGGCAGCTATGCTGTCCCGTTTTTTTGTTCACTTGCCCGATTTAGTTCATCAATGTATAATCATGTTTCAGCAGGGAACTGATTTCCTGCTGAAGTCTTTAATACTCTGGAAACTTTTTAGGTATTTCATCAGCAAGGATGACTGTTCATGACCAGAAAACTTATAATGTTGATTTTGGCAATAGCTGTTTTATTGCCGTTATCAGCTTTCGCTCAAGATAACGAGTGGACCCAGATTCACCTTCTTTATAACTCTGATGTAGGTGGCAAAATTGAGCCGTGTGGCTGAAAAAGCAGTCGCAAAGGCGGCGTAGCCCGGAGGGCTACTTGGTTTGATGAAGCGTGGAATTCAAATGAACCTTTTCTATTGCTGGATGCTGGTGGCTTATTCGGTAAGCGCACTCTTATGGAGAAGGAGCAGTCACGGTTTTTGTGTGAGGTGACATCTGAGTTCGGTTATGACGCAATTGGTTTGGGTGATGAAGACTTAAACTACGGTATCGATTTCCTGAGGGAAGCAATTGCAGAGTATTCATTGCCATTTACAAGTGCCAATGTTTTCGAAACTGCAACCGGGGAGTTGTTGCTACCGGAATATCTGAAGATCAAAAGAGGTGGCATAACTTTTGGTATCTGTTCAGTACTTGACCCAGATTTACCAATCACAACAATGGGTAAAACTGAATCACCGGTTGAGGTTAGAGACCCGATAGCGACATTGCGCGAATTGATACCGCGGATGCGTGATGATGGAATTGAATCAATCATCCTATTTTGTCATATGGGAGATAAAAAAACTGAAGCTTTTCTGAATCAGGTTGCCGGAGTTGATATTTGCCTGGCTGGTAACTCAAGAAGGCCATATAGCAGTGAGCGGGTAGTTGGCAAAACTTGTTTGATAAGTGGATCGTTTGAAGGTCGATATATGGGGCAACTCAAAGGAGACTTTGAGAAGAGTACTGGTAAGTTAAAAGCATTTGAAGTCGATATCACAAAACTTGATGAAAAATTTATTGAAGAAGCAACCATGTTGGCCCGGATCGAGGATTTTAAAGTTCATCTGGAAGAAGTTCGTCTGAATGCACGTGGTATTTATAAGCCGACAAAAGGTTCTGATAAAGAGCAATTCCTGACTAGCCGTGAATGCAGAAAATGTCACAGATCAACCTGGGATACTTTGATGCAATCTGCCCATAACTCAGCATATACAACATTGTCTCGTAAGGGGCAGGCCGATGAACCTGAGTGTTTGTCATGCCATACAACAGGCTACCTGTACAAGGGTGGTTATGATGAGAAGCCACCTGCTAACAGGCTGGCTCATGTCCAGTGTGAAGCTTGTCACGGTTATGGTACAATGCACTCACGTGACGGGTCGATGCTTGAAAGAGCGCGCAAATCTTGCGTAGTCTGTCACAATAATGAGGATTGCAGCCCTGATTTTGATTACGATGTTTATTGGGAGAAGATTAAACACTAATTATGCTGCGTGCAATTGCGAAACAATCAATACCAGGTCAGAGTGTAATAACTCTGGCCTTGTTGCTGTTACTATTGTCTCCAGCATATGGGCTTGATCTGTTCACCCTTTGGCAGCAGCCAGAAATCCCACTGGATATGCAGGTTGGAGCACGTCTG
>JABIBH010000060.1 GCA_018652925.1 bacterium
ATGTCGGCATAGCTTCAAGCTTGTACTTTTCGGCAAGCTTGCCATTGGAATCATATACAACTATCAAATCTGATTTAAGTTTCGTCAGAAAAGTTTCTGCTGCTTTTTTGTCGCGATCAAGATTGACAGTAACAACAACCAAACCTTGATCGGCATATTTATTTTGTTGCGCAATCATCCAGGGAAATGAGTCTTTACACGGCTTGCACCATGAGGCCCAAAAATCCAGATAAACTACTTTGCCTTCGTATTTTGTGAGATTAAAGTCCAAGTCTTCCGCGTGAATCAACATTGGAACTGTTAACATTAGCAAACAGAATAAAATTACACTTTTCATATCTTACCTCCGTGGTGCGAAATGGTAGTTGCAAAACTTCAAAACCGCTACACAAACTTTCTCAATACCTTCTTGATGGTCAGCCCCTGCACAATAACAGAGAACAATACAACAATATAAGTGCATGCCAAAATCAGCGGTTTTTCAGGGATGTCCGGCAGCGAAAGAGCGAGTGCCACAGATATTCCCCCGCGCAATCCTGCCCAGGTCAATATTCTTACAGCACCAGGAGTGAATCGTTCACGATTACGCATCAAGCTGATTGGCAGTGAAACAGATATGATCCTGGCGGTTAGAACAATGGCAATTGCTCCAAGGCCTGCAAGCATCATCGATCCACTGAAAGCTACAACCAAAACCTCAGCACCAATCAGAAGGAACAAGGTTGCGTTCAGTATTTCATCAATCAATTCCCAGAATTTTTCAAGATACTCTGTAACCTCTTCACTCATTGCAAATTTTTTGCCTCTGTTGCCAATCAACAGCCCAGCACAAACCATCGCGATTGGTCCTGAAACATGTAACGCATGGGCCAGGCTGTACCCGCCAGTTACCAGAGCTAAAGTTGTCAAAACTTCTACGCGATAATCATCGATAACCAACATCATTTTATACGCCAGCCAGCCAGCAACTAGTCCAAGTAAAACTCCCCCGAGTGCCTCTTGTGCAAACAGTATCGCTATCGCGCTAGCGCCAGGAGCTTGGTGATGACTTCCAGTTGGCAGCAGTGCAATCAGGCCTGTAAACACAACTACGGCAACCCCATCGTTAAACAGAGATTCACCTGCAATTTTTGCTTCCAGCGATGGCGGAGCATTCAAGGTTTTAAGAGTACCCATAACCGCGATTGGGTCTGTTGGTGAAATCAGAGCTCCAAATATGAGACAGGCAAGCGTAGAAACATCAAAGCCCAGTAGCATAAACAAGCCTTTGCTCGCAAACGCAACCATGACAGTAGATGTCAACAATCCGACCGTAGCCAGCAAACCGATAGTCCATTTCCGACGAGAAAAGTATTCCAGATCTGCGTGAAGTGCGCCGGCAAAAAGCAGGAAGCCGAGCATTCCCTCCATAAGAGCTTTGTTGAAATCGATTCCGCTGACATAGCTTCTTATTATCATTACAAGATTACTGCCCGGAAACAGCCTGTCGATTAGCAGCACAAGCAGGCTGCTGACAAGAGCCATCAGCATCATTCCAACTGATGATTCGAGTTTAAAAAATCGGGTGTTTATAAATCCAAAAACCGCAGCAGTGGTTAATAAAATTGCGGCAATATCCAGCAGGGTCATTCAATTCCTCCAAGTTCAGGTCTCGCAGGAACTATGAATCAATTTTTCCTATCTAACAAGCATCTTCTGTTGTTATGAACCAGAGTTATTGTAGCTTGATCATTTTTGACTTATAATACTGTGTGCTGTATAATTGTGCATTACTGAAAGTTCGAGTTCAACTTAAAAGGAAATACCAATGAGATATATTCTCTTTCTACTGCTCCTGTTGCCAACAATTATTTTCGCTCAAGACCTGGATATTTCCGGTTGGACAATTCAACAGCAAAACTCAACACAGCAGTTCACTCTCCCTGGCGGCACTTCTGTTGTCCCTGGCGGTTATGTAATTATTGCTCGTGACGCAACGCAAGTTGATTTCGAATCTTACTATTCAGTCACTTTGGGACCAGAAGTTACATACGTGAACTCAGCAGGCACTTGCCCAATGATTAATGGCGACGAAACCTACACTCTGCTCAACAGTGGCAGCGGTGTTGAAGATGGCCCAACCCCGGGAATTACAGCTACTCGCCAAGCTTATCATCGCAATGATCCTGAAGTTATGGAGTGGACCGTAGTCAATGAAATTCCAACTCCAGGTTCTGGTGTAGAAGATCCAGATCAAACCTTGAGCAACATGATGATCAGTGAAATCAATGATCCAGACTCATACGTTTACGAATATGTTGAACTTTATTTCGATGGCACAAGCGGCAGTTCCACAATGGCCCCGGCTATCGAAAATACTGCTCACACACCCATCGCCCCGGAAGCTGGCAATGATCTGATAATTTCCACCCCCGTTACTGACCCTGACGGCTTCGTTGAGGTTGTCTGGTGCTGGTACAGAATTGGTGGCGGATCATTTGTACCTCGTGCAATGACTACCTCTGGCAACGATGTTTACGAAACCACTTTTCTCGACATGAGTGGCAACACCATGTTCGAGTATTACATTTTTGCTCGTGACAATGACAATGAAGAAGCGTTCGACCCACAATCAGCTCCCAGCACTTTTTACGATGTCTGGATCCAGGGCGAATACATCCCCGGCAGTGTAGTCCTTTTTGATCACTCACACAGTCAGGATGCAGGATCAGGTGGCAACTGGCGCGTCGATAACAATTATCCAGATCCAGTGCCGGCAACACCGTCAAATGAAAGCGACTGGAGCGGACAGCTCTCAACCTGGGGATATGAACTGTACCTG
>JABIBH010000061.1 GCA_018652925.1 bacterium
CATTTTTTGGCTGCACCGTGCGGTCTGATGATAATCGGGTTGCGAGATTTCAGACAAATCAGAATTTTGAACAAAGCTGTTGAAGTCGGATTGGTGATCGGAGTAACTGCCATAATCGGTCCCAGAGGCTGAGCGATTTCCATAATATCGCTGTCATAATCACCTGAAATAATTCCAGCTGTGGTGAGATCTTTTATATCGTTATAAACCCATTTTGTAGCAATAGCATTTTTTATAACCTTGTCCTGCCAAATGCCGAGGCGAGTTTCCTTGCAGGCAAGTTTTGCAAGTTCGACACGTGCGTTAAAGGCAGCCTCATAGACTGCCTTTACTATCTTATCTGTTGCTTCCTGATCAAATTCTCTAAACTCACGAGCGGCTTGAGTGGCATTATCCATCAAGAGATCTATATCGAGTGCCATTGTAACCCTTTGATTGAAGTTATCTGCAAGGTATAGCAGATAAACAACAACTTATCAAGGGCAACAAACCACCATACAGGAACCAAGCGCTTCATCCCGGGTTTCATACGTGTCAAAAACCCGGTGGAGTTGAGTTACATTGAGAATTACATCAATCTTCTGGCTGATGTTGCACACCTTCATCTCGCCACCACAATTCTTGAAGCTGTGGCTTCCTGAAACCAAAATCCCCAAGCCGGTTGAGTTAATTCGGCTAACTCTTCCCAGATCCAGGATAATATCTCTATGCCCTTCATCTATCAGTTTCTCGACCTCATCAAGGAACAGACTGTAATCAGTACCACCTAATACTTTTCCTGAAAGTTTGAGAACCATTACATTTTCGTACAGCGCTCTGTCGATCTTCATGATTATCTCCTGTTGCATTTTGCAGTACCAAACAGTCTTATCTATGCTCACTGCACATCTTGTGCCGAATATCTGGCAAAGTTGGTTCTGGTGGTTGTTGAGGAGTTTGTAGAAAACAAAAGGCCAGAAATTGTCGATGCAACTCCTGGCCCAAATATTGAAATAACTGTTCTGGCTGTCCGTTTACTTGATTAAAACCATCGGCTTGGTGTCTGTAACCAGCCCGCATTTAGCCCTGCAAAAATAAGTTCCGCTACTAACCGGCTGGCCCGTGCTGTCGGTTCCATCCCATTGCAAAGTCACCGCACCTTCAGTTTGTCTATTAAGCAAAGTTTGCACAATTGAACCATCGATAGCCACAACTTCTACTCTCAACTGTTGAGTTCCATTGATTGATATATCGATTGAAGTAGATGGATTAAATGGGTTCGGATAAATCGATGCAATTCGCGCAGGTTTTTCCGGCGAATCAACTCCGCTGATAATTCCCAGATATACACCACTGACCCACTCTGGATGATCAACAAACGGGTTCCTGTTGTGTTGATACAGATAAACCTTGTCGTTGTGATTGCGTTCTTTATCGTCAACCGGATCTTCCAGATGCCATTCAAGTAGAACTTCCAAAAGCCCCATGTAAGCAATCGGTTCATTGTTACCGGTTTGGTACTGAACTATCAAGTTGGGATCATCTGTCAGCCTCAAGTCAGGCTCGGAGCCGTCCCCTTCATAGCGAACATCCATATAAAACATTGCGCGAGCAACATCGCCACGCCTGCCTTCCCAGGTTTCCCATATACCAACTGGAGTAGCGTTCTTGGCTCTGTTGTTGCCACTCTGGCCATTGTAATTATCAGCAGGATAATTAGAGCAACTGGAGTAACAATTATCATAAATGTTACTTCCACGAGAACCGTTATAGCCTATGTCGCACAAAAACAAATGATGGCAATCCGTGTAAGGTTTGTTTGAAGAACCATCGTCTGGAAATCCATAACTTTTTGGCCATGTGTGTTCACGGTTATAGTTATCGTTTCCGCCATCGCTTTTTGGAAATGCCCGATTCTGATAGACATCCAGAATCTGCGTTGAGTTCAACGGATTTTGGTCTGCCTGGTTTAAAACATCCCAGGTATCAGTTGATGACGATGTATAAGGAATCTTTGTATGCCCATCGATTATAAGATGTAAACTGCTACGCAAAGTTGCGCCACTGGTCAAGTCAACAGTATCGTAATAAGTGGCAGGAGGATCGGCCAGAACCAGAACCGGAAGCAGCAGAATCAACAGAATGTATTTCAAGTTGCACCATTTTGCTTGTTGTAAAAAAATGCGCCCTAAACTGTGGGCGAGGAC
>JABIBH010000062.1 GCA_018652925.1 bacterium
CCTGCTTGAGAACCTTGATCCAGATGATGACAAGGTACGATACCTGGATGTGATAACGGGTGAAGTAACCAGAATCAATAACACTATTACCAGAATGTTGAACTATACCAGACCGTATGAACCTGAACTGGTTGAAACAGATTTGGTGAAGCTGGTTGAAGACTGTGTGGTTTTATCATCGCCCAGGTGCCAGAGTAAAAATATTTCAATATCCACGCAGTTTAATATCGATGCAGGTGACAAATATGCTGTTGATGGCAGCCAGGTGAAACAGGTTATAATGAATATACTGTTCAATGCAATAGATGCATCCCATGAAGATGGTGTTGTAGCTATGGAGGTTAATGATACCACTCGGTTTGAACAGATCGACATTTCATCAGGTGTTTCAACATTGGTTGATGGAGTTGAAATATCTATCACCGATTCAGGAACAGGTTTCAGTATCAAAGATTCAGAAAAATTATTCCGGCCGTTCTTTACAACAAAGACAACTGGAACAGGGTTAGGGCTTTCGATGAGTAAAAAAATTGTTGAAGCTCATAAAGGTAGTATTTCTGCTGAAAGCAGTGGTGGTTGCACAGTGTTTAAGTTCTGTATTCCTGCTTAGGACAGAGCTTGAGTTGATAACGCATTGGAGGCGTAAAGATGGGATACAAGATTTTAGTTGTCGATGATGAAGCGTCGATCCGATTGTCACTTGAAGAGTCTCTCAAAAAAGCTGGCTATAAAACTGCGGCAGCTGAGACCGGGGCTGATGCACTTGCTCTGATCAAGACTGATAATTTTGATTTGGTTATTACCGACTTGAAAATGCCTGGAGTTTCCGGGTTGGAACTTCTGGAAGCTCTCAGAAATCAGAGCAACGAAACACCAGTAATAATGATGACTGCTTACGGCGATGTTTCCACCGCTGTGGAAGCAATGCGTCTGGGCGCCTACAATTTCATACAGAAACCATTCAAGTTGAGCGAGATGCGGCAGCAGGTTGCGTCAGCTTTAAGGGCTACATCTGTTTCCGAATCAACTGAATCAGTGAAAAGCAAACCTAGCACCAAGGCTAAAATCAAACCTGTCAGTACCGGTAATTATTATATGGGTTTGTTGAATAACTGCCCTGGTTTGGTCCACATTGCCAAGATACTTGAGAAAGTAGGAGCTAGTAAGGCTGGTAATGACACATCGATTCTTATACAGGGAGAATCTGGTAGTGGCAAGGAGATTGTGGCTCGTGCAATCCATGAAGCTGGTATCAACGAGGGGTCACCGTTTATGGAGATCAACTGCGCTGCGGTTCCAGAATCACTTCTGGAGAGTGAGCTTATGGGGCACGAAAAAGGCTCTTTTACCGATGCCAAGGCGCGTAAGGAAGGGCTTTTTGAAATTGCTGCTGAAGGCACAATCTTTCTCGATGAAATTGGTGAGATGGGTATTCTACTGCAAAGCAGATTACTCAGGGTAATTGAGAGTCGCAGGTTTCGCAGGGTTGGTGGGAAAGAAGAGTTGAAAGTTAATGCCAGAATTGTAGCAGCAACAAATCGTCGACTCGAAGAAGCAATTAAAGAAGGTACGTTCAGGAACGATCTTTATTATCGCTTGCAGGTTGTCGAGATTGAAATTCCACCGCTGCGCGAAAGACCGGATGATATACCAATTTTATTAAACCATTTTATTACTGATTTCAATTTGAAATTAGGAACAGACACTGCACCTGCTTCAAAAGAACTTGTTGAAGTGCTTTCTAAATACAATTGGCCAGGTAATGTCAGGGAATTGAACAATGTCGTAAAAAGAATAATGATTTTAGAAGAGCCGAAAGAATTGAAAGCTCTGCATTTCCCTTCTTATATCAGCGATGGTTGTAATCCAAGAAATTCAGAGGGTGTAACACATGGAATTGGTGCTGGGCTGGTTCCACTTGCAGAAGTTGAAAAAAGGCAAATATTGTATACCCTGGAGAAAACTAACAACAATAAGTCTAAAGCATCCAGAGTCCTGGGTATTTCACGGCAGACTTTGCGAGAGAAACTTCGTCAATATGAGGAGTTTGCAGAGGCTGAAGAGTAAATCGAGTTATATTTCAAAGCCGGCTCCAATCTGGAGCCGGCTTTTTTGATGTTATATAGACTTAGGCATAACGTTTGCCATATCTACCTTGTAATGATGGTTTTCAACCCAAGGTGGGCAGATGTTTTACAGATTCATGCTGATTCTGACATTAACTGCAATAACAATTACCAGTTCTGTATTGGCCGCCAGTGTCAATAATGAGAATTTGAATGCATATTTGACTTTAATAAAGAATAACAATGAAGATTCCAAAATAGAGTTAAAGTCTGTTAGCGGGGATGACCTGATGGCTGCATCCATTAAAATCCGCAATTTTGAACGTCTTAGCAGTAAAGAACAGTTTACTCGTTCAGACTATTTATATTATTCAAACTTATATGCCATAATCGGTGAATTTGGAAATTCGCTGCAATTATTAAAATCAGCTCATAGAAAACAGCCTGACGAAATTTCTCTTTACTACAGGATGATTGAAGTATCTGCAGCTTCAAACGATTCGACGCTTTTTATTGAGCAGGTTCTGAATATTATCGGTCGACGAGATCTGTCAGGATTGGAAAGTAGCATCGATCTGGCATTTAGTGAACTTATTAAGAGAAAAGATGATGATAACCTGTCATTTATTTTGGCTAAAACAGGATCCAGATTAAACGGACTTGGACCTGTTGTGGAGTATTGGCATGCCGTAACTGACTATAATGAAGGAAAGTACGATAGTTCGTTAAACCATATGTTTAACATCATCAAAGTAGCTGTACGGCTAAATAGCAATCACAGGCAGTGGATTATCAATACAATTCCTGAATTGCTGTTCATGCAATCCGAATTTAAATCTGCTCTTGGCTTTTATCAATTAATTGCGACTAACTCTGATGATAGGGTTGAACAGGATAACGCCAATAAGATGATAGCACGTATAAATCTACTCGCTGGTAACTATGGAGCTGCCACATCAGAAACAATTGTCGATTTCTCAGTTGAACGGGAATTGGCAAAAGGATTGTTAACACTTGAAGAGAACGGAGTGTCGTATGGAATCGACAATCTATACAGAAAATAACCCGAAACCTGAAACTGATATATTCAGCCAGCTTATTACGATGTATGAGCGTGAAGTGCAGATTTACAGGAATATTCGCGATTGTTCTCTGGAACAGGAGAATGTCCTGGAATCTGGTGGTGAGATAGCTCTAATCCAGTCACTTTTGATCAGGAAACGACAATTGTTGGATGAAATTGCTCAATTGGAAATCACTAATTCTTCGGTGCGATTGCTTTGGGAGCGACGTAAAGCAACGTTTTCAGATAATGAAGCAGTCCAGGTTCGTAAAAGTATGAAGAATGTTAGTTCACTTTTAGAAGAAATACTAAAATTAGAGGCTTCAAACGACCAATTGCTGCTTCACAAGAGCGTTCAGCAGGCAGTTTAAAAAGTTTGGTACGGGAATTGTATGTGTACATGGAGATGCTTCGCAGAAATCAGTTAATTTGGAGCTCGGAAACAGGAGTTGGCAATGATTGACAGATCAATATTTCAACAGGCACATCTTGGCAGTGTGAAGAATGCATTGACTGCATATACCAGTCGTCAACGTGTTACTGCCGAGAATATAGCCAACGTGGAAACCGGTGGCTATAAGGCACAAAAATATCGTTTTGAAGACATGCTACAGAAGGCTGGCGGCAATTCCATTCCAACAAGAACAACTCGTACAGGACACATAACAAGCAATTCAAGCCCTTATCATACTTCTGGTGAAGTTGCGGAACAGAAAGCTGGATTTGATAATGGCGTTAACGATGTGAACATCGATCAAGAGATGACTACACTGGCAACCAACGAACTTTCATATCGATTGGCAACCAGATTATTAAGTATGAAATACAATGTTTTGCGTGAAGCCGTATCAGGCCGAGTCAGATAGAAAGGGTGTAAATAATGAGTAATGGACTATTCAGTACTATCAAAGTCAGCGCCAG
>JABIBH010000063.1 GCA_018652925.1 bacterium
GGTCATTGCTGGAGCTGTTTGCGTTGTTGCTGAAATCAATCCTGAAGCTGCAATCAAGCGGCACGAGCAAGGCTGGGTTGACGAGCTTTATGAAGATATTGACAAGGTTTTGCTACGCGCCAACGAGGCTCGCGAAGCTGGACAGGCAGTATCAATCACTTATCTCGGCAACATTGTTGATCTCTGGGAAAAGATGGTTGAAACCAATTTCCAGGCTGAACTTGGCAGTGACCAGACCAGTCTGCATAGTCCGTTTGCCGGAGGCTACTACCCTGCTGGATTATCGCTGGAAGAATCAAATACGATGATGGCCGACAACCCTGAGCAATTCAAAAAAGAAGTCTACTCTACACTGCGCAGACATGTTGCTGCTGTAAATACAATGAGTGACCGTGGGATGCATTTCTGGGATTATGGCAATGCGTTCTTGCTTGAGGCAAGTCGTGCCGATGCTGACATAATGAACGGATCTGAGTTCAAGTACCCATCGTATGTTGAAGATATCATGGGACCGATGTGCTTTGATTACGGTTTTGGGCCATTCCGATGGGTATGCACCAGTGCAGATCCAGTCGACTTGCAGAAAACAGACCAGATTGCTGTTGAAGTAATGACAACACTTGCAGACCAGGCCCCACCAGAAATCAAACAACAATATCTGGACAATGTGCGCTGGATTGAAGAGGCAGAAAAAAATAAACTCGTTGTTGGTTCTCAAGCCAGAATCTTGTACAGTGACGAGGAAGGTCGCAGGGCAATTGCCCGGGCATTCAACATCGCAGTCCAGGATGGCACTATCTCTGCACCGGTTGTTCTAGGCAGAGATCACCACGATGTATCAGGCACAGACTCACCTTACAGGGAAACTGCCAACATCCGTGATGGCTCAGCTTTCACAGCTGACATGGCAGTACAAAACTTTGTTGGCGACGGATTCCGTGGCGCAACCTGGATTTCGTTGCACAATGGTGGTGGCGTTGGCTGGGGTGAAGTAATCAACGGCGGTTTTGGAATGCTGCTTGATGGCTCCGATGATGCTGGCAGAAGACTTGAGCTGATGCTGAACTGGGATGTCAATAATGGTATCGCTCGTAGAAGTTGGGCCAGGAATTCAGGCGCCGACTTTGCAATCAAACGCGCAATGAATAGAGATCCATTGTTGCAAGTAACACTCGCTACAATAGCTGAAAACAATACAGTGGATAACGCAATTGATACGGCGTTCAAAGAAGGAAAATAATGAAAGCGGAAAAATTGAGCAGAGCAGGGTCACCTGAACTCGATGCAATACTTGGAAAAACATTTCCTGTTCTGAACGATGGCTTTGTTCGCGTTGTTGACTACATGGGCAACGACAGCACAATAGTCCAGGCAGCACGCGTCTCCTATGGCGATGGCACCAAGAAAGTCAGCCAGGATCGTGGCCTTATCCGCTACCTGCTTCGCCACAGACACACCACACCTTTTGAAATGTGCTCTGTAACTTTACATGTCCGTGTGCCGATGGATGCCTGGCGGCAATGGATCAGGCATCGTACTGCTTCTGTAAATGAAATCTCAACTCGCTACTCAATTGCAATTGATGCTGCACAACAAACTGATCCAAAAGAGTGGCGCATTCAGGCAATCGATAACAAACAAGGCAGCGACGGTTTTGTGGACCAACAGTCTGGACAAGCTTTAACGGATCAGGAAACAGAACTGCACAATACAATTCGTGGAGTTTACAACGGCAGGCTTGAGCAGGGAATCGCCCGTGAACAGGCCAGAAAAGATCTTCCCCTTGCAACATACACTGAAGCCTACTGGAAAATGGATTTGCATAATCTGCTCCACTTCCTTGCGTTGCGAATGGATAGTCATGCTCAAAAAGAGATTCGCGATTACGCCACAATCATAGGTGAAGAAATTGTAGCCAAATGGGTTCCAAGTTGTTGGGAAGCATTCCTGGATTACCGATTCAACTCAACCGGAATGTCACGCATGGAATCTGAATTGTTGGCTGCAATCAATCTTGATAACAATCAGGCGATTGCGCTCGCAAAAGAATTTGGCTGGCTTGAAGAGGGTAAAAACGGATTGAAAAACCATAGAGAACGGGTTGAGTTTGAGGCAAAACTAATCGATTGGAATATAGAAATTCCGTGGGGAAAATAGTTTACCTGTAAATATCACCACCTGCCCACATAAACTCTACTCCAGGTATTGGCAACTGATGCCACGACATCCAGTTTTCGGGTTTGGCTAATTCAATCTCATACTTCTTGCCATCAAAAACAATTTCGACAATACCTTCAGGGCAACTCACTGAGATCGCTTCTTTGTCAGTCAATACCAACAATTGCCCGTTGATCTCAAACTCAACAGACTGAGCTGTTCGCAAAGAAACCCTGTCTGCTCCACCCTGCTCCAGATAAAATGAGGAAGACTCAAGCCAGTATTTGGTACTTAGTGGTGTGCCAGTTATTACTGCCCAGAGAACAGTCAGCAACAGGATCGATGAAGCCAATGCCCGCTTGCCAAACCACCTCCACATTTCAACAACACCGGATCCGGCAATCGGCAATGCTAACACAAGCAACGGTTGGTGAAATCTGCTGATCCCAATTGTCATAAGAGCAGGTAACGTCAGCCCAACAGCTATCAATACAAATAGCCGGGCATACTTGAACCTGCCAATCGCAATCCCGCGAGTAATCAACATTACAAGTGTGACGTAACTTACCAATAAAAGCCATGATATGGGAGCTGGTGGTATACCAGGTCTATATCCAGTATGCAAAACATGCCGTAACAAAAAGAAATCTGTACTGAGAAACATTCGCAGTCGATCTACAACACGTTCACATGCGCCGGGTAAATCTTTGGCAATAACAGATAATGCATAATTCCTGCGCTCAACATCGTCGGGAATTTCAAAAAGAACCTCATCGATAGCATGAATACGCCAGGTTGAGCCAAGCCCATCCGGTTCAAGGCCGCTATTTCCTAATAGAAGATTAAGTCCACCAAAAGCAGAGGCAGGATAGACCCTGCCCTCCTGGCTGTACAAAGTCAGTTGCCACGGCAACAAGACAAGCAAACCTGTAACCAGCATCAATACTGCTGGTTTGAGTTTGTTTGTTTTCCAAAACCAGATTGGGACCAGAACCAGAAGCGACAAACCTACAGGTCTGGTCAACACCAGTAACCCCAGAACAAAACCGATCAGCAATGGATTTTTCCGCCCGGGACGTACCAGCAGCAACATCACAATTACCAGAAGCAGATTGAACAACGGTTCAGACCAGAGTGTGTGTGAAAAAAATGTAAACGATGGATAAAGAATATGTATCGCTGCGGCTGCAATTGCAGCCTTGCGTGAAACTACGTGTCTGCCGAACAGAAAAATAAGGCCGGTAGTAATTGCTGTTAAAATAACATTTAGCAATCGCATCACTGCAATATTGTTGCCGGTCAACAACATCGACAGTCCACCCGTAATTGGCCAGAGTGGTGGTTGGAAACCATGAAAATATGCCTGGGAGAAAGTATCTTTCCCAAGCATCAATCCACTCCACCCGCAAGCTCGGCTGAAATATGAAAACTCGTCATTGACCATAGCTGTATCAGTAGTAACAACAGGAAGTAGAATCATGCCGCGCAGAACCAATGAAATCAGAATCAGTAATAGAACAAGTTTCTTGTCACTCATTTACTGATGCCAACTTTTCTATCGCTTCACACATTCTATCCCAGGAATATTTCTCTTTTTCAACTGCAACTGCTGAGCTGAATTTCTCTGCCAAATCATCATCAAAGAATTTAATAATAGCTTCTCCAAGAGATTCACTGTTTTTTGGAGGCACCAGAAATCCAGTGCGGCCGTGGTCAACAACTTCAGGCAATCCCCCTACAGTTGTAGAAACTACCGGCAAGTCATAGTTCATCGCAATCTGTACAATTCCGCTTTGAGTTGCGGACACATATGGCAAAGCGACCAGATCCGAGGCAACAAAATAATCCTCTACAATTTCATCGGGCATATAACCATCAACCAGCTGTATGATATCACTGGCAGATGACTCAGCTATTCTGTCCAGATAAGGCTTTTTATCTCCGTAGATATCACCAACAATCAGCACCTTGATATTGTTTCCAAACTTGCCCTGCAACATTGGAGCTGCATCAATCAGATATTCCAACCCCTTGTACGCTTTAATAAAACCGAAGAACAGAACTACTTTGCAAGTATTAGAAATTCCAAGTTCAGCCCTTGCGTTGCTTTTGGTTTTGCGTTCTCTGCCTGGAATTCCAAAATCGAAAACAGGAAGTGGAACAGTAACTACTGAGCCGGGGGCAACTGATGGGACTTCACTTAGAAGGTCGCTCCTGACTTGATCACTTTGAGCTATGAAACCATCTCCTGGGGATAGTGCATACCGCGTTAACTGCTTTGCAAATGGATATTTTTCATGGGCAATCACATTGTCCAGTATAAAGTAAACTGGCAGTCCGGCGCGCTTGCACAGTCTGGCGATTGTGCCAAATGCTGGTGCGAAATATGGTAACCAATATTTTATAAAAACTGCATCCGGTTTGTTTTTCTTGATTAATTTAGCAGCACTGAACCAGGTCCAGGGTAACCACGGTACAATCACCGGTTCATTTGGCATCTGCATCCACTGTGCAACATCACTAGTCTGACTTGTACCCGGGAAAATAATTTTTGGGTACTGTTTCTTTAGAGAAATCCATTGGACATCGTGGTCTCGGCTCAATAGGTGTTTCACTACATATGCCGCCGATGTGACAATACCACCATGAAAAGGTGGAGCGGGACTTATCAACGATATTTTCAATTAACTTTCTCCAGGCTATCCAGTATTTTATTTGCATCAGCATTCAGCTGCTCATCCAGGCCTTCTTTGATGGCCAGTTTAAAGGCAGTGATTGCCTGAATGTCATTGCCCATTTCAGCAAACAGTTCACCCATGTTGAAGTAGATTACAGCCCTTTCAGATTTTGGCATAGTTAAAGTCAAAGCCGCAAGATACTTGTCAACTGCCTGATAATATTTACCAATAGAACGCAATAGTTTGCCTTCCTGAATCATCATTTCAGCTGTGCTGCTCTTCCCTACCATTTCGTTCAACTGAACCAGCAACTGCCTTGCCAGCGGCTCCATACTTTTGGACAATCCTTTGACCAAAGACTGCTCGATAAGTTCCCTGGCATGCAATAATTCATTTTTGTCCCGCAAGAAACCGGCAAGCAAAACCAGTGCTTCTGCATCGTTGGGATTATCTCGCAAAGCATCTCTGCACAATTCTTCCGCTTCAATATTCCTGCCACCAGTATAGGCATCAAGTGCTCTGTTGACTTTGTAACTGTAAAAAGCAGGGGCACTGTCTCTGGGTGGGCCAAAGAATCTGACTGTATAAAGTCCGCCTCTTCTGGTGTCAGCCGTTAGAACAACTGAAATCTCTTCACCAATTCCCCACGGTATTTCCACTCTGTGACATGATTCATTACGACCAGCATAAAGCAGAGCACCATTGTTCATTCGCAGGATATGCAAATCGCAAAGAGCAAGATCTCCATCGACTTCAAGAATCCAGTTACGAAGTTGGACATCGTCACTGTCAATGCGGAACTGAAAAGATTCGCCAGCTTCAAGATTGTAGGTTTCTGTTCCCCATACTTCTTGAGGGGCCGATGCAAACAGAGGCGCAGCAAATAATAGTACTACTAGAAGTGAGCAGATTCTCATTGTGGTAACTCCTCAATAAGTGGTAATGACAAATTACTACCATATTCTTGGTTCACAGCATCAATCAACAATTTGGTCATCATCGCTTGCCCATAACGTGTTGGGTGAATGCCATCAAGGCTGTAAAGCCCGCCCAGGAATTCTCCTGTGATCAGCCAACCGTTATAAGTTGTCCCTTCAACTGCATTGTAAAATATTGAAGCAACATCAACAAACAGGCAATTATATTCAACAGCCAAAGAGGCAATGATTTCATTGTATGCTGAAGTTGCCTGCATCAAACCGGAATATTCTTCCATCGACAGGAAATCAGCTCCAGTAAGAACTTCCAGGCCGCATTTTGGCCATATTTCAGCAATCATATTTTCAGCTTCAGTTTCAGTAATTCCATCCCGGATCTGTATTGCCAGACTAACCTGCTCATAAGGATAACCCACTCCCTCATCGGTCTTCAGTTTTGCCTGCAAGTAAACCTTGTCCGATTCGGAAAGTTCGCAGCAATCAGAGAGCAAAGGAATTGGATTACCTTCAGCATCGGGTAACATTTCACTGAACTGGTCAGTAACATACCACGGCTGCAGGGAAAATGCTGCCGACTGAGCAATTGGAGGGATAGTCAACATAGCGAAATCGCAAACAGGCAAACTCTCTGTCAATTGATCCAGAATTGTACGATAACTGGCTTCAAATTCCTCCGGTGAATCAAGAAGTTCACTACTACCCAAGGTTGCCGGATACATTATCTCGCTGAACCCGAACATCAAAGTCATGAAAGTTGGATCCAGAGAAATTGCCTGCTCAATACCAGTCTGCTCAGATCTTAAAAACATGTCCAGATAAGGATTTGGTGGAGTGCCATCTCCATGCACGCGCCACAAAAGTTCATCGGCAGTCAGCAATGGAATTGCCAGATTGTTATATGATCGATTCAGATCAACGTTCAGCAACATCGACATCCAAAAATCAGGATCATCCCATGG
Organism: bacterium; assembly: GCA_018652925.1. Lineage (GTDB taxonomy): Bacteria > Krumholzibacteriota > Krumholzibacteriia > LZORAL124-64-63 > LZORAL124-64-63 > JABIBH01. Next base: position 6,733 of record JABIBH010000063.1, read on the forward strand.
AGTGGGCTCAATTGTAGGGTTGCCATTTTCATCAAGCACAACTCTGAGATGTCCCTGAGCAAAAGAACCATCAATAGCCAGCATTCCGGGATCGGCAATAAGTGGTTGTTCGAAATCTGTAATTCCAGCTGCGCGTGTAAAAATAGATGGGTAATTATAATACTGTGCCGATTCAAATACTGAGCCGGACTGCATGCCTGCGGTTATCGATCCACCCAGAGCAACGTAAGTTGAAAAATCAGCAGTTCCCCAGTCTGTTGCAACAGGAGCAAGTGGTGGCGCATCTTCAAGCAGTTTACAACCGCCAGACAATACCAATATCAGAATTATTGTCAGCTTGCGCATTAACCAAGTCCTTTACAGACCAAAAGTAATCCCTGCACCATATACTGTAGCTGCAGCTCTGTAGTTGCCATTGAATCCATCTGCACTGTCACGAATTTTCCGGGTTGGCAGAAACAATCGTACCAGAAAAGCATCAAATTGTGCATTCTTTATCGGTATCCCGACTCCACAACTCAGGCCTCGATGCACCCAGTCCGGCAATGCTGGACCACACCTGCTAGAAGGCTGTGGTACAGAGTCATGGAAAAAACCGGCCCGCAACTGATTGCTGTTTGTGAAAGTATATTCTGCACCAAAACGCATTGACCAGACATCTCTGAATTCTTGCGGGAGTGACAAACTCGGTATTTCAGGGTTGTCGATCTCCAGCTCCAGCACGTCATAGTTACTCCAGGTGGCAAGATTCACATCGGTTTCAAAAAACATATTTCCAGATTCATAGGAAACACCCAGAGAGAACAGACCAGGCAACGGTATTACTCCACTGCCAGAAGAATCTTCAGGAGGTACAATTCCGTTGTAATTATCCAGCGGCTCAAATGTGATTTCGCCTTCCAGATCAAGAGTAACCGGCGAACGATAATTGATACCAAGGTTAAACCCATCGCCAAGATCAGCAGTCATTCCAAAGACAATCCCATATTCATTTCCAACAGTTTCACCTTCAATTGTTCCGATGGCATACTCAACAGGATTCGGGACCAACTCCCTGGCGTACTGCTTTATCATAAATGAGCCGCGCACAATCGGGACAGTCATTCCCA
>JABIBH010000004.1 GCA_018652925.1 bacterium
TATAGAAATTGCCTGAGCTGTCCAAGTAAACATGCATTGCATCGTTTTAATGCAAGCGGCATTTTTTGTTCAGCGAGCATTTTGTCACTGCGGGAAGTAGCAGGAAGCCACTTCTCTTCATTTATCTGTCCGATGCAGGTTTCTCTCCAAATAATTTTATCTTCAGAGTCGCGCATTGTAAGTCTAATTTCTGCCTGTGCCTGAAATTCCACTGGTAGCGGTATAGCCAACATTGCTATAGCCCAGGAAAAAAGGCCACGTTTGAGCATCGAGTTTCCATCATCACCCCAAACAACTCCGGCAACACCTCCCGCAAGTGCGGGCATCGCAAATGACCCAACAGATCTATCGAGACTACAGGTAAACGAAAATATTTCAGCTTCAAGTTTGTAATCGGCATCCAGGGGATCTTCTACCAGGACTGCAAGTGATGTTTGAGTAATATCCTTGATCAATGCCTGCCGGTACATCGTATCAACTGGCTTAGACCATCTTCTGTCCGACGGGAAAGTCAAATCCATGAAGATTCCCTCGCCCCGCTTTTGTTCCATGGGACGCACGTCTACAATTCCTGCTACATAAATTGCAGGCATCCCATTCTTGGGCACAGGATAGTTGCTCTGTTCATCGGGATAAGGGAACTGAACGTTGCCTTGCCCACAACCAGAAATGATTAATCCAAGAGCTATAAGTAACAACCATTTTGACATCGTTTTCCTCCAGTTTTCTGAAGATAGGGACTAATAACTCTTTTTGCCAACAAACCTGATGATTAGTGACAATAAGATACAACCAATAAGCAATGAAATCCATGGCGACAATCCAAAACCGACTGGCAAATAACCTGTCACAACTGCAACTGCAGCAACTGTCATTGCATAAGGCAGTTGAGTTCGGACGTGATCGATATGATCAGAGCCAGCTGCCATAGAAGACAAGATTGTTGTGTCGGATATTGGAGAACAGTGATCACCAAAAACCGCACCGGCCAAAACAGAACTCACTGTTGCTGGAACCAACTGGCCCTCTATGCCGATAGCACCGGCCATTGATGCAGCAATTGGCACTATTATCGGGACCAGAATAGCCATAGTTCCCCACGATGTGCCAGTTGCAAAGCTGACCAGTGCGGCCAGAATAAACGTAACCAGAGGCAACAGCACTGATGGCAATTCATCACCAACTGCAGAGACCAGGAATGGAGCCGTACCAAGATCTTCACAAACAGCTCCTATCGACCATGCCAGAATCAGAATGACAAAGGCAATGAGCATCTTCTTTGCGCCTTCAAGCCATGCCTCAACAGCCTGATCCATTGTCAACAGACCGAATAGTTTTGAAAGAGCAATCGCAACGATTGCACTACTTAGAGAAGACCACATCAAAACAGCAAAACTGTCGGCTGCTGAAAACACTTCGCGCAGACTTGCACCTGGACCTGCTTTGTTCATTCCATCAAGCAGCAAACCTAGAATTGTAGCTCCAACAAGAACCAGAATAGGCAATACACCAGCAAGCATGGATTTAATCGGTTGTCTGGACTTTACCGATTCAGAAACCGGGTCTGCCTGCTTGCCATATGCCAAATCTTCTGCCTTTTTCATCGGCCCAAAATCTCTGCCGGTTATTGCTATACCGAAAACAAAGAACAGAGTAAGTATCGGATAGAAATTATATGGAAGTGACCTGAGAAAAAGCACATACGCTGATGAGTCGGCCGATATACGAACAAGAGCATCCTGTATCAACCCGACCTCAAAACCGATCCATGTTGAAATCACCGCTATGGTTGCTACCGGAGCGGCAGTACTGTCAATTATGTATGCAAGTTTTTGTCGAGAGATTCGCAACTTGTCTGTAAGTGGCCGCATTGTATTTCCAACCAGCAAGGTATTTGCATAGTCATCGAAAAAAACAATCAACCCCATTGCCGCACTTGCAACTTGTCCATTGCGCCTGTTTGTAATCCTGGAAGAAACAGAATCTACAAGTGCTGTAGTCGCACCACTACGGGAAAGCACTCCAATCATTCCACCTAATATCATTGAGAACAATATAATCGTTGCATGATCCTTATTGGCCAATGAATCAACAAGGTAAGTATCCCCCACTCGTAGAAATGCAATAAAGGGATTGCCATTGAGAATTATTGCACCAACCCAGACACCAGCTAACAGCGCAGGAATTACCTGCCTGAGCAATAACGCCAAAACAATAGCCAGCAGTGGTGGTACAATCGAGAGCCATCCATAATCAGGGATCAGCATTTTGCTCCTTGATAAATTGTATAATTACAAGTCACTGATTTGTCCGCAAATAGCCATTCTGCTATTCTGTTCAGACTAACTTGATTTTAGTTTTGAATCCAGACAAAAGCTGGTGTTGACTTGCTTAAATTCTGATGTAGCTTAGTAACAGGCATACAATGAA
>JABIBH010000064.1 GCA_018652925.1 bacterium
AGATAATCCATTAACTTCGACATGTGCAAGTTGTCATGATGGTGTAGCTATTATGAACGATCATAATAACAGCGGCATTTCATCTTGTATTGTTTGTCACAGTGATGTGCCAAATGAAAACAGGACTTGGGGACAAACTAAACAGCTGTTTAACTAGTCTGATTTGCGAATCTGAGTGAAACAAAGAGCGGGCTGACTCTCCAGAGTCAGCCCGCTGTGTGTAAAACAAGTTTGGTAATATGGTCATTTTACTAATTAAATAGCTGCTTTATTGCACCCCAGCTATTCATTTCATTTGTAATCGGATCATCGCAACAATTCACATCTGCCCATACATAGAAATCGCCTACCCAACCGTGTTGAACAACAGTGTCATGCCAGCCAATACCCCAATCGCAAAATCCGTACTCAGCAGTTGGCGTGTTATCAACAGGAATACCGACGAATGAGCCCATACTTTGTGGCATGTAACGAAATACCAGAAACAGTGGTCTGTTGATATCAACACAGCTTGCAGTGATGGGAACTTCCAGGTCATAATTTCCTTCTCCAGGGAAACTATCAAAAGTCATGATATCTGAATATGCCAAAGGCCCACCTGGAATATAACTTCCTAAATAATCGACTGCCTCAACCAGCTCTGCCCGGACAGTGAAACTGCAAAACTGATTTGCGTGAATGAACATGTGTATCGCTTCAACCTTAATACCTAGTTCACAAATGCAGTCTTCGTTTGCATAATCGACCAGGATAGCATATGCATCTCCTGCTGCCCACCAATCGGAATAGTACCCTTGATAACCAGGGAAATCCTGACTACCAATCACACAGTCTCCGTCATATCGGATACTTGATTGTGTTAACTCCTGACTGTCGACATGAAATTCCATTTCACGCGCAAAACCGACCGTTGCCATGAGTAAGGTTACTGTAGTTAAAACCAATAATACTTTTTTCATTCTGTCCTCCTTCTAAAATGAGTGTATACATTTAATACAATAAAAGCAATAGCCCCCGATATTTTATTAGAGTGTTACTCATGTTCACTTATTTCAGCCAGATATTTTTGACACAAAGAATCGTTAATAAATGATGCTTCAAAACTGTTCTTAACCAACTGTATTATCTGTTCAGCAGACAGACTCAAAGCACTGTCCAGTGCATGATAGTTTTCATTCAGATACCCACCAAAATATGCAGGATCATCTGAATTGACGGTTACAAATAAACCGGCATTTATCAATTCCAGTAAATTATTGTCTGCAATTGTATCAAATATTTTTAGCTTCAAATTAGACAACGGACATACCGTCAACGGAATCTGGTTTTCTTTTAAATATTCTACCAGCAGTGTATCTTCCAATGCGCGAACACCATGATCAATTCTACTGACCTGCAACGATTTCAGTGCGCCCCAAATATATTCAGGAGGGCCCTCTTCCCCCGCATGAGCAACACATTTCAACCCGGCTTCCCTTGCTCTTGCGAAAACTGCTGCAAAATCTTCCGGTGGATTATTCAATTCAGAAGAGTCCAGGCCAACCCCATCGATCATATGGATAAATGGAAGCACCTGGTCAAAAGTTTTATCTGCATCTTCAGCAGAAAGATGTCTCAAAAAACAGGGAATCAATCTGGAAGTGATGTTCAACTGACTGGCATCCTGCAATGCTCTGTGGATCCCAGTTACAATAGTTTCATATGCTATACCACGTTGCGTATGAGTTTGAGGATCGAAGAATATTTCAGTGTGACGGATATTATCCTCAGCTGCTCTTTGCAGATATGCCCAAGTCAAATCATAAAAATCCTGCTCGGTTTGCAGAACTTCAGCACCTTTGTAATAGATATCCAGAAAAGTCTGAAGGTTGGAAAAATTGTAGGCAGATCTGATTTCTTCAACTGAGCAATACGGTAATTCTATATTGTTTCTCTTCGCAATCTTAAACATCAATTCAGGTTCCAGAGTACCCTCAATGTGAAGGTGTAACTCTGCTTTAGGCAATCGGTTAATTAGTTCTCTGTTGCTCATTTTTCCTGTGTTTAGTTAAAGGAATTTTGAATGACCTTTAACGACAAATGCTACCACACTATAAGCATTATGCAACAGTAAATAAAACAGACTAACTCCAAAGAGTCAGCCTGTTAGAATTAAAAACCTGGATTAATTAAAAAATTTCCCAAACAAATCCAGGAAAACCAGGAGTGCCAGCTTCATCGGCCATTTGGATTAATTCCATTTTCAGATATGTTCCATTTGGAAGATGAACAAACCAAATGCGACCATTTACCTCATATCCATAAGGTGGATTAACTAGGGAATACCAACCACCATCAACCTTGAAAGCTCCATCATCATCTACATCAGTAACCCAACCTTCAGCTGGAGCTTCAGTGACATCGGCAAAGTTTACACCATCGACATAAGCAATTTCAATACCAGCAGTGCCATGAATTCCACCGTTAACTTGAATTGTGTAAAACCTAAATCCTAAATCCCAGCTAGCTTCAATCATTGAATCTATAACTTCTACTTCACCATCTGCGAATGAGAAATACACAAATTCGGTTGCACCCATATATCCTGCATCTACTACAGTTGTAAAAGAGCCATCACCATTATCAACTGTTTCAACTTTCACTTCTGGTTCATTGCCATTTGGATCTGTGATTGAATCATCTTCGCTACAACCTACAACTGCTAACAATCCGAACAACAAAAATAGTAACTTTTTCATTTTATCTGTCCTTTCTAGAACGACATATCAATACCTGCAAAAATGGCTCGCGGCCTGATTGGCAGGTAATCGTTATCACCTTCATTAAGAAGGTTGTTTACTCCACAGAATAATGTCTGTGAATTTAATCGATACGAAATGCGTGTGTCCGCTAACAAATATGAATCAGCTTCTTCAGTGCTATAACCAGAACCTTCAGTAGTGAACGGCCTTTTACCTACCCAACTTCCACGCATTGAGAAAGTCCAGTCTTTGCTGTTAACAGAAACTGAACTGTTGGCTTTATGAGTAGCCCTACCTTCAAGTTCTTGCCCTGTTTCCTTATCTTCAGACTCTAGATATGAATATCCCACATCAAAACTGACTTCTTTAATTGGAGACCATCGAGCAGAAACATCAGCCCCTTGTAACATTGCTTTAGAAACATTTCTATAAACACCAAGCATGTGGTAAAGTGGATCATCAACAATAGGCTCAAGCTCTGCCTGAATGAGACCTTCTACATCATGCCTGTAGCCACTAACTGAGAACCAAAGATTCTGCATCGGTTTGTACTCAACACTTGCACTTGAGCTAAGCGATGTTTCTGGCTCAAGATCTGGGTTACCAATAATTCTGTACCCAACTCCAGGGTGTTCAAATAGCAGGTACATTTCTTTGAAATCTGGAGCTCTAAATCCTGAACCGTAACTAGCACGAACCGTAGTTTTTTCTGTCGGGTCGTGGCGAAAAGAAAGTTTTGGAGATATATGATTGCCAAATTGCGAGTCATCGTCCATGCGCACTCCTGGCAGAAGTACAAACAAATTTTTGCTGCCAATCTCCCATTCATCC
>JABIBH010000065.1 GCA_018652925.1 bacterium
CTGATAGTGGTTTACCCAGCCTGTCAGCGAGTGGTGCTCCAAACAGAAATCCCCTGGATTCAATGGCGACGATAACGTCGAAATCCACATCGACGATTATATTCTGTAATTCATTCAGTGAATGCTTGAAGGCGTCTATATTTTGTAGAACGGGAGTTATATCTTTGTATTGTATCCCAGGTTTTGGAAAATCTGGAATGTTTCTGATTACTTTTGATAGATCCACGTCAGTCACCTCTTAGCGCAATAGTCTGGCTGGGTTTATGGCTTTGTTATTTTTACGGAGTTCGATATGAAGATATGGAGTAGTTCCAACAATAGGATTATCGGTAACACCCAATTTATCGCCACGCAACACGATTTGATTAATTTTTACACAGTTGGGCTTAGAAGCCAAAGGTCCAATTACTGAAGCATATTTCCCACCATGTTCAATAATCATGACATTTCCATAACCTTCTTGAGTACCAATGTATCTGATAATTCCGTCGGCCGGAGAAAAGATATTTGTGCCGACAGGAGTATTTATGTCTGTTCCGGAGTATGGAATCTTCAGCCATTTGGTTGGTGATTTGGTACCAAAAGAGCGTTCAATCGATCCAGAAGATCCTTTAAATGGTTTTGACCAGACAATCTTGGAGCCGGATATTTTATGCATCGGATTTGGAATTCGAAGGCTATCTCCTGGATGAATTACATCTCCCGAAATTTTGTTGGCCTTGCGAATCTCGGAAATAGAAACACCAGAATGTGTGGCTATTCTACCGAGGTAATCACCATTTCGAACAGAGTAAAAACCGTCGGAATCCTGAGTTGCATTTATGGGGCTCACTAGAAGGACTACAAATACCAGAGTTGTAAATGAACATAGTCGAAGCGCAGTTTTCATTAAAGATTCCAAAGTTTAAGAACTCCCATGGACACCAGGGTCATGATAATGCCGGCAATGCAGATACCAAGGATGATACATGGAACAGCCGTCCGCAAGGGTATCTTGAACAGGTATGCAGCAACAGAACCAGTCCAGGCACCGGTCATTGGAGCTGGAATTGCTACAAATAATATCAACCCCAGTGCTTTATATTTGTTGATTAATTTACTGCGATTGGCTGTTCGTTTGAATAACCAAGTCAGAAAGCGGTCTGCTATCGGGAATTTGCGGAGATTACGGTCAGCAGGACTCAGTAATAATAAAATGGGATAAACAGGAACAAAGTTACCACACACTGCGATAAACCAAGTCAATAGCGGATGAGCGTGACCATAATTATTTGCAAGTGGAGACCACGCATATGGAATTGCTCCCCTGAGCTCAAATATCGGTAACATTGCTATTAAAAAAGTAGCAACCGGAGGAGGTAATTGTTGGCATTGTTCTATGATAGCATCGCGCATCTGGTCTTATCTTTCAGTCAGAGGTCCTGTGAAATCGAATTCTTTCATAGTTTCAACACTTTTGAGGCAAGTCATGTCTACACATAAGGGAGTCATAACTATGAATCCGTCAATGTTCAATGTAGCATCTGTATCCGGTGCGTTGTCCCAGGTCGGGCCACTGCCGGCAATCCAGATGTATGGTTTACCGCGAGGGTCATGCTGTTCAGAAATAGCATCCTCATAAATTCTGCTACCCAGCCTGGTTGAGCGTAACCCTTTGATTTCATTTAATGGCAAATCAGGGATATTGATATTCAGGAGTGTTCCCTTTGGCTGAGACTGGTTCATGATTGGCAAAAACTTTGTCCGAATGAACGCGCTGCATGTTTCCCAATGTTTTGGCGCCCAATTATTATTGGAGAGGGCAAAACTTGGAAATCCAAGGATTGCACCTTCCAGAGCAGCGGCTACTGTACCAGAATATGTCACATCCTCTCCCATGTTCGCACCATGGTTGATCCCACTTATAACAATATCGGGTGGATCCTCTTTCAGAATATGCTGAGTTGCAATCAGGACACAGTCTGTGGGAGTTCCGGAAACTGAATATCGATTTGGACCATGCTCGGCAATTCGTACTGGATCATGAATAGTAAGAGAATGACTGGAAGCACTTTGCTGATCAAGAGGTGCAACTGTGGTTGTTCGTACATCAGGAATCGTGGATAAGGCCTCTTCAAGTACAGACAGACCTTTGGCGTTAATACCGTCGTCATTACTTAATAGAATATGCTTCATCAACTTTTGCTCCTGAAATGTTTGCTGACAAATAGTTTACCCATAAGGCGGAAAAATCTGACAGTATCACGGGTTTTATTTATAGAGCTAATCTCGTCTCCATATACCGTAGTAATTGGAACAGAACCGATGGAAGCTCCAGACCAGGCCAGCTTAACGAGAATTTCTGATTCAAGATCATAATTTGTCGATTCCAGAACCAGATTTTTAAGCGAAGTTGCTTTAAACAATCTATATCCATTTTGTGAGTCTGGAATACTGGCTCCAGAAACACTACTCACAACCCAGCTGGTAAATATGTTTGTAACTTTCCTCAACCACGGCATGCTCTCGTTATCATCCATTCTTGTACCGATTACAACATCGAGGTTGTTCTCTGCAGCAGACTTAACAAATCGATGCAACTCTTCAGGAAGGTGTTGTCCATCCGAGTCCATTGTAAAGGCCCAATCGACGTCATTGTTCCCTACAAAGTCAAAACCTGTTATCAGTGCAGCGCCCTTACCTTTATTTACTGGGTGCTTGATGAGCGTGGCATTGTGTAATTCTGCAACATCAGCTGTGTTGTCAGAACTGCCATCATCGATTACCAGTGGAATAAAATCAGGATGCAGTGCAACGATATCGTCAATCACTTTGCCTAGAAATCGACCAGCATTATACGCAGGTAAAATTACAACTGTTTTACTCAACTGATCGCTCCTTGTTTAAGACAGGATCAAAAACGGTCCAGCATTCTGGCCTGGAAGCAATGATATCTTCAATGTGTTTAAAGCACAATTGCTCAGTTGCAATTTCATTGTCACAAAGATCGATTGGATTTGAAAAGATAAGTTGGGAATGGAGATCACCAGATTGTCTCAGATGTTGTGAAGGCACAATTATGGAGTTTGTTGCTCTGGCAAGTTTGAAATATCCAGTGGGCAGTACCGCTGAAGCGCCAAGAATATCGACGACCTCCCCGTGTCCGGTAAAATCCCTATCTCCAAGCACGGCCAGGTGTCCACCGGAATTCAAATGTTTGAACAAAGTCATTGGGTTTTGGCCGATTGTATAAATTATGATACCCAGCCTCAAACGTGTTTTGTTGAAGAGGTCATTTATAAGAGGGTTTGGGTGGGGCTGAACAATAACCATAAGCGGACACCCCATCGCAACCAGTTTTGCCGCCGACAACTCCCAATTCCCACTATGTGTCGACAAGTAAATAACTCCGCGTTGTTGCTGATTGATATGATGTTCTCCGACAACAGAGACAGACTCAATTAATGCATCAGGTTTACCTGCAGACATTGTCAAAAATTCAGCAACAGTTTGACTGAATGCAATAAATGGTTCGAGGGACGAATAGCTCACTCCATTATTGAACTGAGAGATTATGGACAGGTTGTTGATGACAGCATTTTTCTCATCCGCATGAGTAGCTCTGAAATA
>JABIBH010000066.1 GCA_018652925.1 bacterium
CCGCCGCCGCCGCCGCGAGGTTTGTCCTGAGCTTCGTTCACGCGAAGGGCGCGTCCGTCCATTTCCTTGCCGTCCAGGGCCGAGATGACACCAGCGATGTCGCCGTCGTCCATCTCGATGAAGCCGAAGCCACGAGGACGACCGGTTTCACGGTCATTGATTAATGCAACGGAGTGAACTGTGCCATGCTGGCCGAACAGTTCAGTGACTACTTCTTCTGTCGCAGTGAAGGGCAGATTGCCCACATACAATTTCTTCAAAATCTTTTCTCCAAATGCCGGCTTGCCGGCTTAACAAAGCTTTCAGAACCGCCGGCTTCTTCCGGCTAAATCCATCTGCGCTTAAAAATGATTCGGCTGTCTTTCAGAGATACCGTTCTGGTAGTCCCAGCGACTGGCGATCCCATCCTCCGGCAATCGGAGGAATCTTGTTGCCCGGTGGGTTAAAAATTAACCATGGGCAAAATCTAATATACCATGTTCTGACCGTTAAGCAATAACCCTTACTGAGACTTGTTATACAGAGCTGCTTAAAAAGTGATATCCGCAATCCCTTGCCATTCATGAAAATTTAATGCCATGTCTGTGTGGCGTTACTACTGGTGCGAAATGGACAGGTTGATTCCCGATTTATAAACCTGGCTCCTCGGGTAGGATTTGAACCTACAACCCTTCGGTTAACAGCCGAATGCTCTACCGTTGAGCTACCGAGGAACCTATATGTGGCGCAAATTATAGAACCGGCATTGCTTAAAGTCAAGTTACCTGCAAAACAAAGGGAAGCACCGGCAGGTACTCCCCTTGACAGTTACGACTATACCTTAACTTTCAACTTATCTATTTTTTTGTACAGCCCGTTGCGTGAAATTCCAAGAACTTTTGCAGTTGCAGATCTATTACCCTTGTTTGCAATCAATGCGCGAATTACACATTCCTTTTCAGCACGCGCAACATGCACCGCAAGATTCAAACTACCGGTCACCATTTCTGGCCCTACCCTGCAGTTACGAATCTTTTCAGGAAGCATTTCCAGGGTTGCCTTTCCTGCATGCATTGCCATCAAGGTCATGCGCCTGGTTATCGATTCCAGTTCTCGGACATTGCCAGGCCATGGATATCTACGCATTGCTTCTTGAGCATCTTCATCAAGAACATCTTTGATTGTTGCACCATCGCCAGCCATTTTGCCGACAAACATCTCAATCAGACTATCCATATCCTCTGCTCGTTCGCGCAGTGGAGGAATTTCGAGTTCAAGTGTTTGCAGTCGATAGTAAAGATCTTCCCTGAACGAACCCTCATCAATTAAATTGGGTAGCCCTGCGTTGGTTGCTGCAACAATTCTTAAATCAACTCTGCGTTCTGCGGGGTCGCCAAGCCTACGGAATGTTCCCTCCTGCAAAACCCGAAGCAGTTTCACCTGCAGGTTTTGAGGCATATCACCAATTTCATCAAGGAACAAAGTTCCACCATCAGCTTCTTCACATAGACCTGACCTTGCTGTATCGGCGCCGGTAAATGCTCCTGCGGCATGACCAAAAAACTCTCTTTCGAAAAGAGTATCGGGAATTGCTGCGCAATTTACTGGGACAAAAGGACCATCGCTCCTGTTGCTTCTGCTATGAACTAGCTTGGCAACTAGCTCTTTGCCTGTGCCGGTCTCGCCGGTAATTAAAACCGGCTCCGTGCTGGCAGCTCCCACATCAATCATTCCCAGAACTCGAAGCATTACCGGTGAGTTTGCAATAAAGTTCTTGCCATTTATCTCTTCCGGGTTAGCTCTGGCACTTACCCGCCGTTTCCAAAGAGCGCCGCCGCTATCGTGCAGGCGAACAATCAACGCCTCACATCTGGAAACTCCAGAAGTGTTGTCTAAATCAGCAAACATATGAAATGCTTCTATAGCATAACTCCAGGATGTATCAAGGTGACCTCGGCGGCTACCATCTGCGATACCGCCACTTGCTAGATGCCAGGAAAGTTTTGCTTCAGCTGCAGCCAGTTGCGATTCTGCCAGCTCAACATCTGCACTACAGATCTTGAAAGCAGAAATTGATTTTCTGGCCAACCGATAAGCAGTTTCACTTATTCCCAGAGCACCATGCGCACGGGACAAATCACGTAGAGCCAATCCTTCTTCAAATCGTTCTGTACATTTTTGAGATGCAACCAGTGAATCTTCAAGCATGCTTATTGCTTCGGCATAATTGCCCCGTAACAACTCCAGAGTACCAAGCCTTCTTAAATCCCCGGCAACAAGATCTCCTTCTGGAGCAATAGATTTACCGATTGATAATGCCAGATTGAAATATCGTTCTGCCTGATCATAGTTTTCGCGTTCTACTTCTAGGTCGCCAAGACTTTCCAGGACAATTGCATTCTCTCTGAGATATCCATTCTCAGACGAACATGATAATGCTTTCTGAAAAGAAAGCTCTGCGTTGGCTAAGTTACCTGATGCGGCTTGTGCTCTGCCTCGAATTATATCGATTCTGGTTAGCTGCAGAGTTTGATTTTTGCGGATAATTTCTGCTTCTTCAAGTAGCGGAAATGCCTTTGCAGGAAAACCGCGCTTTACAAAAATAATAGCCAGCTGTTGAAGGCTTTCTGCTTTTCTGTTAGGGGTGCTACCATCTTTCAGTAATTCCAGAACTTCCTCGAATTGACATTGCGCATCAAGAAGTAGCCCTATTGTCGAATTGACAGCACCAGAAGCAGTCATTGCTTCCGTTGAACCGATAATATCATCATTAGCTCTGAATATGGCCTCGGAATCTCTCAAAAGTCGACGAGCTTGCTCAATTTTGCCAAGCCTGAAACAACAGATTCCACCAAGATGCATCAACCGGGCACGACCAGCTCCCATCTCCTTGTTGGAGTGACAATTAATAACTGAATTGAATAAAGTAAACGCTTCATCGGGTTTGTTTTCTTTTAAAAGTAACCAGCCCAAAAGAGCTGTCTTCTGGTTATCATTTTTTGAAAGCAGCCCATCAGAGGTTGCCTTGTGAATCAGTTCCTCACACTTATCAAAACGACCTGTCAGGTAATAAATCTTGCTCTTCAACAACACAGATTCTTTTGTCTGAAATGGCAAATTGGCTATCAACAATTCAGCTTTATCAAAATTTTCAGCCACACATTCCTGGTTCGCAATTGTCAAAGAATCGATCTGGGTAGGATTACTTTTTGATGCAGCAGCGTTGGTTGCGTTAACAGTATCCTGTTTCATAATCCCTCCTGTCGATGGCTGAAGTAAGATATTTGTAACTCTGTATTCTTTAAAAAGTCATCCTGTTTAACAACTACCGGAATCAAAGTCGGGTTATATACAAACCCGCTGCTTGAAGGTACAGGTAATAATATGAAGGTTAATTTTACTGATGGAGTTAACTCATCCGGAGTATTAGCAGGTCCTAGCTCTCCGCCACCAGCCGGATCCCCGGGACACACACCGGGCTCGCTGTGCAGCTCAATGCCTCCAGCAAATACCACTGCGGGTATCAGCATAGAACTAATAATTAACAAAATTAATAC
>JABIBH010000005.1 GCA_018652925.1 bacterium
AACTGTTTTTCTGATTTTGTCGTAATCGTTTTCATGGACGATCTCGTCGGCATCTTGTTGCCAACAGAAATCACCTGTGCAGAGACTTCGAGCCCTTGCCTTTTGTTCGCCGTCGAAGACTGCAAATCGTGGATGATCCCAATCTAACTTTTTCTGCTTGACAGTAAGTCCGTTGGTGTGCCTTGCCCATGTGGAAAGCTCATGCCACGTATCGTCTGTTGAGCCGCCGTCTACAACAATTACTTCGTCACAGAAATTGAGCATTGACAGAATAGCCTCACGGAATGGGTAACCCTGACGGAAACAGTCTTTCGTTGTCATGTAGCCTGAAATTGTTGGCTTGTAGTTCATTTCGTCTTGGATCTGCTTCCAAAACAAATCGCGGGAGGCGTATAGATATTCTTCGATCTCCAGTATATTATCTGTTGCGAACCATTCCTCGTCTCGGTGCTGAACATATTCGTTGAGTACCAACTCGCAGCCCAACAATTTTGCTTCGATGACCATTCTCGGGCATGTATCTTTTCCTCGTGGTAGATATACGAACCCCTTTGCCTCTGAAAGTTTGAGGAGTGTTTCGTGGTGAGACAGACCCCAAACTACTTCGTATTCATGCCCTTGATCGATACACCACTGCTTTGCCTGATCGGCACCCTTCACCCATGAGCCTGAGCCTAACACGATCCATTTTGTTCTGTTTTTGTTCTTGGAACCGTGCCTGATGAGTTTGAAGTTGACGAACGTTTCATCATCGAAAACTGAGCTCAGCACGCAGTTCTTTTTCTGCGCCAAAAATGGAAACTTACTAAAATAGTGGTTCTGCTGAGCTTCGCTCATCCACCAAAGTGACTTGGCACCAAAGTAGAATGCTGAAATCATCTTTCCAACTTCAGCTTCATGACAGTTACATTCTTCCTGTTCAGCAAAAAGATGTTTTTCTGGTGATCTGTATCTGCAATATTTGTAGTCGTATTCTAGGACACTGTATTTCAGGTTTGCGACGATGGTAGGAACCAACCTGACATCTAGCGCAGCAAAGTTTCCAAAAATCCAGTATTTTGAGGCACCGTCTTTCAGAAGATCAATGTCAACATCTCTCGACAATATTTTCTGAGTCTTCATTGGAGCGTTTTTGATTAGAGCCTCAGTTGTCAGCTCAGCTCCGCCTGAGTATGTTTCAACGAACATATCCGCTACAAAGATTACCTCAGTTTCATCATTGATTGAGACTGCTTTTTTGTTGTTGCCAAAAGGACTGATCAACTGCATATTAGTTTCCCTAAAGTTAGTATACACTGATCACGATGTTTTTTCAATCAGTGTCTATAACATATTGGTAGTTGCTAATCTGTTAAAAGATACTTCTCAGCTCTTAAAGCAACATATATCTGAGTTCACGAAGATATATGTTGCTGAAACCTTGGTAATCTTGGTAGTCAGTTTTTTAGTAGTATTAGAATTTTGCGTGGGTTTCTTTGTTTTTCCATAAACATTTTATAGCTCATTTTGAGCAGATGTACAAAACTATTTTCTAGAGCGAGGTCGCGAACATACTCAGCCTTTTGAATGTTATTGCTGTGTTGTTACTTTCAACCCATAATTCTAGGAATCCACCGCCCTCTGGAACGTCGATAATTCCGGCTGCCGAGACACTCATGGCACTTCCAACCTGGTTTAGCACCGTCTGTGCAGCAATATGATTTTGAATTTCGGCGCCGAATCTACATTCAAGATTTACTACAGATTCCGCTGTCCCTGAAAATGATGCGTTAAAACTTACATTCCATGGGCCAGGCTGTGTTATCGCAATATTATTTGAAACAATGTCAGGCGAAGCACCAAAAGCCGAACCTGACATTTCAGATGCATTCAGAGCACCCCAATCAACGATTTCAGGAGTGTTCGCAACTAAAGTTTGTTCAGAACCCGTAGTGTACGCATACATGCCGCCATATGCGCTGCCGCCAGTTCGTGATCCTGATATATGGACATCACCTGTAAATTCAGTAACCCCGCGAGTTGACGAGTTTTTTGATCCCTGTGTACCCTGCAAAACAATTGCGACGTCATCACCATACTCACCTAATTGTGAGCTGTGCATAGCAATCACGTCAGATCTCAAATTAAGCAAACGAGTTCCAGGACCAAACGGATTCTCGCCGCCATAAATTGCGCCTGATACAACTACATGACCACCGAATGTTGTTATGTGTGGTGTGTCGCCGTCTATTTGATCTTCTGTACTGCCTGACACCCAAAAATTTGTGTCTAAGCCGGCTCCTAATTGTGCAGCTTCAACTCCAGAACCCCCTGAAATTGCAACAGTTCCTGTCGTGTACGTCGCAACAAACCCGGCCGTATCCTCAAACCAATATGAACTTCCGCCTCCGCCGGCGGCATCAAACGTAACATCGCCGTTGGTTCCGGTTGTAAGTGTCATGTTTGTACCGGCTACCATATATGATGAACCGTTAGTCAACTTTGTGATAGAGCCCGTGATGCCATTCAGGGCATGCATGTTTCCGGAGACGACAAGATCGCCGCCAAAGACAGATGTCGTCGCTGTACCACCATCTTTTGCTCCAATACTGCCAGACACAAAATAAAACGAATCAGCACCCGGCATCGGCGGAATTTCCCAATTATATTCTAAACTGAGGTTTCCAAACCTGACGTCTGATGCAGTTACTGCAATAACCGATGCCCCATTTAGAATTCCAAGTTCAATATATGATCCAACTACTTCAATATGTCCGGCGGCCGATTGCGTCACATACGTTCCACCGCCCGTTCCGCCGACCTCGAACCTGCTTGCCCTAATCGGAACGACAGTCATCGCCGACACATCAC
>JABIBH010000006.1 GCA_018652925.1 bacterium
CCGGTAACTGAAATGGTGACAGGACTGGATCTGGTTTCTGCTCAACTGGAAGTTGCTTCAGGTGGGAAACTTCCCTGGACTCAGGAAGAAATCACATTCAACGGTCACAGTATTGAATGCAGAATCTATGCTGAAGATCCGGCAAACGATTTCATGCCATCGTTGGGTAAGTTATTGCTATACAGAGAGCCCGATACGAGGGTTGATTCAGGTGTCACTGAAAATGATGAAATCACAATGCACTATGATCCGATGATTTCCAAACTCATCACTTTTGGCAGTGATCGCCTATCGGCAACAACAAAAATGATTGAAGCTCTGCAAAATTACCCAATTCTTGGTATTACAACCAACAGTGAATATCTGAAAGAAATACTGCAACACAACGCATTTGCAGATGGCCACACCACAACCAGTTTCCTGGGTAATTATTTTGAAGATTGGAATCCTGCAGGTTGTGTCGATACAAGAGTGGCTCAGGCAGCAATCGCAGCAGGTGATGCAGAAAATCAGACTTCTCCCTGGAGAACTGTCGGTCATTTCCGACTAAAAGGCCTCGGACTCGATTTCAAATTGCTGAATTCAAAAAATGGACAGGTAGATTTTATTGTTGCAGGTCAGCAGAAGAGAGCCTGGGTTGCAACGGATCAGGACAGTCGGGTGTCGTTTATTGATGGGCATTTATGTAAATTTCAGGCAGTGGATTCAGCTTCCGATGACACAGATGCTGATCCTCAAAGCCCTCATATTGTATCGGATATGCCAGGTAAAATTGTGAAACTTCTGGTTTCAGCTGGCGACACAGTAAAAGTTGGCCAACCTTTGATAATTGTAGAAGCGATGAAGATGGAAACTGAAAAAAGGTCGCCTGTTGATGGAACTATTGCCTCTGTTTTTGTAGAACAGGGACAGACAGTTTCTGAAGGTGACTCATTAATTGATATAACTATCGAGGACAAGTAATGAAAAAAATCGGGCTGGTACTTGGTGGGGGTGGTGCACGTGGCGTTGCTTCAATTGGTATAATGAAAGCACTCTACGAGCGCGATCTGAGACCAGATGTAATTGTCGGGACCAGCATGGGCGCAATGATTGGCGCATTTCTGGCCGATGGGTACAGCCCTGAGCAGATTCATCGTATCGCCTTGAAAACCTCCTGGTTCAAAGTCCTCGATTTTGCTGCTACTGCCGGCATACTGAAAGGGGACAGGTTCGATAAATGGCTAGGCGAACAGCTTCCGCATGAATTCTCCGATTTAACAATTCCGCTTGTTGTGACCGCTGTAGATATTGACACAGGCGAACTACTCACTCTCAGGGAAGGCAATCTGCCCCTTGCAGTACGCGCTACCTGCGCATTTCCGGGAGCATTTGTCCCGGTAAATATTAATGGTCGCAACCTGGTTGATGGAGGCTTGAGAAGCACTGTACCTGTTCATATTCTAAAAGAGTTCGATATCGACACAATAATTGCGTGTGATTTTCAGCCACCGCTGAACAGAAAAGTGATTGATGAGGGAGTTGTTGATAAACCGATGGCCGCTTTGACCCGGTTTTGGGAGTCGGTCACATTTAAACGACGCAATCTGGCTGCAGACATCTTGTTGAAGGCTGTAGATATTTTGCAAACTGACATTTGTCATCGGCAACTTGAAGAAAATCCACCGGATCTGTTGATCAGACCTCCAATGCCAAATATCAATCTGGAAGATTTCAATTCAATGGAAGAGATTATCGCTGCAGGTTACAACGAGACTGTAAAAGCTCTGGATGAGGCAGGCTGGTGAGAAAACAATTTCATGCCGAGTTAATGCTTTTAGTGGTTACCTTCTTCTGGGGCCTGTCGTTTCCTGTTATCAAGGTTGCAACTCCATATATATCACCGGTTTTATTTGTAGCAGTCAGATTTATGATTGCCACACTCCTTCTGATTGCTGTATGGCCATTTACAGGTATCAAATTCAGTGAATTGATAGACAAAACTGCAATAAAATGGGGCTCGATGATGGGGCTCCTGATTGCAGTGGGATATGCAACTCAAACTGTTGGTTTGCATTACACATCTCCTAACAATTCAGCGTTTATTACCGCTTTAAGCGTAGTGATTGTGCCATTTTTGTTGTTCACATTCCATGGAATCAAACTATCGAAATATCTTGGTGCTGGTGTGCTGTTGGCGCTTTCTGGCCTGGCTCTTATGACTCGTCCTGATCTTGGCCAGCTGAACCGTGGCGATACCTGGACTTTGCTTTCAGCTTTTGCTTATGCAATTTACCTGGCCAGGCTGAATTATGCCCTGGGTAAGGTCTATTATCTGAATCTGCTTTTCTGGACACTGGTCAGCTGCACTCTTTTTGTATCGATTTATACGGTCTCGCTTGAGCAAGTTTATGTCACTTGGAACACCGAAGTGATAATGGCTCTTATTGTGACTGGCACCTTGTGTACATTGCTCGGTATTTATCTTCAAAACAGGTACCAACGATTTACAACTCCAACCAGAGCAGCTTTGATATTTTCCAGTGAGCCTGTTTTTGCAGCTCTATTTACCTGGCTGGTTTTGCGTGATGGACTTTCGCCATCCGGATTTATTGGCGCGACATTAATTTTGGGAGCTGTTATAATGGCTGAGTTGGGTGGGACTAATCAGGAAGGCATAAATATGAGAGTATTATTTATTTGCAATGCCAACTCATGTCGAAGTCAGATGGCAGAAACCTGGGCGCGTAAACTGTTTCCAGAAGACTGGGCTTGCGAAAGTGCCGGTCTGACATTGTTTCCAATAGTCGACAACACCAGAAATGCGATGCAGAGGGTCGGGCTTGCCATGACAGGGCAGAAGAGCAAGTCGATAGACACAGTTGACTTTGATTCTTTTGATTTGATAGTGACGCTTAGTGAAGAGTCTGGGCAATTTTTGCCAAACAAAGTTTCCAATGAAAAACATTTCCACAATCCTGTTGAAGATCCAATGTCGTTCCGTGGTAGTGATCAGGAAATCGTGGCGGCTTTTGATAAAGGCAGAGATGAAATTCAAAAAATTGTGAAAAAAATTATTAACAACGCGTCTTGACCATTTTTATAATTTCGTAAAATCTTTAAAAACCTTGTATCTCTAATAATTGCAAAGTAGTACACAGAGTTAATTAGAAGTTTTCAAAATCATATTTTGTTCCGGGAAGGTTGAATGAATATTCAGTACAAATTTTCTGGAAAAAAGTTTTCGAGATGAAATTTTTACAGACGGCAGTTATTCGGCGATTTACGCAATATTTTTCATTCAAGTAAAGCCTTATAAAATTGCAGACATTACTCTTTTCAACCAGCCAATAAATTAAGTTTGAAACAACAACCGATAGTAGCTATTGTCAGGTTTCGCCCCAATATGTTGGGGTACCCGCCAATATGACAGAATGTAATATTTATTGCGTTTTAACTTATTTTTGGCGACAAAATTGTAGACAATTAGCAGAATATTAGACCCCTGTTTTTTACATCGGTAACTCTGCTTTGCGACATAAAATTTGGCTTTAAATGAACAGAAAACGAGGTTCTCCCCGATGGATCGTACGGAGAAAAAAGTCCAGGTTGCCGTAGAGGGCGGTCAGGCAAGAACAGAGACTCACGCAGCTGAATTATCTTCAGGTTTTGATTCTGAACAAATGATTTCTGTAGAAACTCAAAGTACGGAACGCACAGGTATGACTTTTGTGCGACGCTACACAACTCCCGGTAAAAATCCATTTGACCAGATTGAGTGGGAGAAGAGGGATGCGGTAATTGCTGATTTCAATGGCGATGTCCTCTTTGAACAAAAGAATGTTGAGGTTCCAGCCAGCTGGTCTGTCATGGCAACCAATGTTGTTGTTCAAAAGTACTTCCGTGGTGGAATTGGCATGGATAACCGTGAAAC
>JABIBH010000067.1 GCA_018652925.1 bacterium
ATCTTCTATTCAAGACACCCAGCGCGGGGTGCCTGATTTCAATGACAGAAATTCCCTTGCTGTGAGCTTCTTCTGCCAACGGTTTTCCAGGTCGACAAACAAGTTCCTGTTCAATTCCTGATTCACCCAGAGATTCAATCAGGTTTAACGTCTGTCTTTCTCCGCCAGAAAAAGCACCTGCAAAATTTACATGTGTAATTTTCATGCTGGAGTTCCCGTCTCAGAGTTTTCATTTTGAGCGTCTGTGCGGGAATGGAATATTGCCAGAAGCACAATACTTGCGATAAGGAATAGTTTCCATGGAGCAGAGCGCCACAAATATAAATTGAAGCAGGCATTTACATATATCGAGACATAGAAAGCAAGAGCAGCATATGCAAGGTTAGGATCCCTGGATCGTTTTTTCCAGATCAGGACTAGCGGGCCTATAAGTAAAAGTAGTGTTGAGGCTAGCCCAAATATGCCTCTGGCTGAAAACGCATCAACGTATTCGTTATGGGCATTATCGTAGGTTTTTTGCTCTCCATCTGACTTTATGACATCCAGGTCTTGTCTATCGTTATAACCGGTTCCCAGCCATGGTTTATTAAGTCCATTATTGAAACCATCATTCCAGAGTTCCAGTCTTGTCCCGATGCTGGAGTCCATGCAGCCATTTCTAATTTCGGAGATAGCTGAAATAGTGTAATCGGCTCTTTGTTGTAAAGTGGGGTTAACATTTACAGTAATAATCAGAGCAACAGCAGTTAATGCGATACCAGAAAACAGGTATCGTTTTTTCTTTCCAGGCAAAAGCGCTACGTAAACAAACAGTCCAATTGGTGCCGCAACATACGCGGCTCTGGTTCCACTTACTACTATCAAAAACAAGCCAAGCAAGATGGCAATTCCACCAAAAATTGTTTTAGGAACGTTTCTCTTTTTTAACATTGGCAGGCAGAGCATTACCATCCCGGTTATTGTCATCGCAAATGGTATGGGATTGCTGCCTAAATATACGCGATAATTTCCGCTGACAATTTGCGGAAGAGCTATAAAAAAAACCAAAATCAGACCAACGGCAATTCCGGTCTCAAAATATTTTTTCTCAGGTGGATGCTTGAGAAATAGAGCCAAAGGAGGAATCACAAGTAGAGCACCAAGCGGCTTTTCAAGAAATTTGATGTTGGCCATGTCGTTCAGATATAGAAACAGAATAGGCAAACAGTAAAAAACAACCAGTAACGAAAAGATTAAAGCAGTTTTGTTCCATGACAGTTGGCGTAAGAACAAGGCAACAACAGCAACAATCAACATTGCAACAGCAATGTAATTGTGGCTTTCATAAACCGATAAGAGTGAAGCGCCAAACGCAAAAACCATAATCTGGACAAGCCAGTTGAATGTTTTTGTGGCATCGAAATTCATTGCCAACTTTTTCCCCTTTTTAATATTCTATAATCTATATGTTAATCAAATATATGTGAACACAAAAATAGGACTGCTACCTCACCAGCGCCATTCTCACTTGCCTGGTCTGATTGCCGGCAATCAGCTTGGCAATATAACTTCCCGATGCAACCGCGGTACCGTTGCTATCATTGCCATCCCACTGAACTTCATGCTCACCATCGGCCTGTTTTTCGTCACAAAGCAGTGCAATCTGATGTCCGCGCATATCGTGAATAGTCAGCTTGGTCTGGCAGCTATCTGGTAGATAATAGCTGATAGATGTCGATGGGTTGAACGGGTTCGGATGATTCTGATTTAACACAACCGAATTTGGCACTTCAACGCCCGTTACATCCAGACTACAGGTCACAGTTTGCAGAGAGTTTGCCAGCAGATCTACACCAACATGCACAATTGAATTCAGTCCACTGTTATCAACCTGTTGAATTACACCACCAGTTACATCAAAGTTATTACCCGATGGCATTTCAAATTTCACAAGTGCATGTTCAAAACGTTGATTCTGATTGTTGTCCAGAGTTGCAGTTACGCTATTGCTGGTTCCGTTGTTAAAGGGGTCATAAATAATACGCAGATTCTGCCCACCTGATCCAGCAGATAGCGAGGCAATAGGAGTGAGCGTACTTCCAGAAACTCTGACTAGCCTGTAGGATCGAGCACCATCACAAGTATTGTCAGTTGCAAGGTCGAAAGGCTGTGAATAAATAGAGCCTTCGTCACGATGAATGTGCCCATAAAGAGCCATCTCAACACCAAGCGTGTTCAAGTTGAGCTGTTGTTGAAAATCGTAATGGAAGAACATTACTTGAGCCTGGCTGCTTGTCGCAGCAAGATCCTGGTTAAGCCAATTCAACTGTCCCGATGTGAAACTTTCTGATCCATAAATCCCTGACCACCACATGTCATAGTTGTCGTAAGCCTCCATGCCGATGTAATGCACAGGGCCATAATCGAAACTGTAATTCTGGGTGTATTCTGGCGCGCCTGCTGGGGGATTGAAAAGTCTTGGCCAGCCAAAGAATCGCCACCATTGACGACGGGCAGTTCCATCTGGCGGTGGAGTAGAAGTCCACCCACCGATGTCGTGATTACCGGAAACCAGGAACATCGGAACATCAAGTTCCAGCAATAGTCTTTGAGCTCTGGTGTAGCTTCGCCACTCCAGATAATCTTCCAGTTCGCCTTCATTGACAAGGTCGCCAGTTACCAGAACAAACTCAGGGTTGATAATATTCAGATCGGCAATCACAGCTCGCAGGTCATTGATTTCAGTTGAGTCCGCGGGGGTTCCGCCACTGTTTGAAAACTGATGGTCTGGCAGGTGAGTATCGGTTACCTGGATGAAGTAATAGTCTTCTTTAAAATCGCTTAAAACTTTCACAGAACTTTTTGTTACATCGTCAATGCCGCCGCTACCAGTTACGTGCAGATCATAAAGTTCAGTTATAGAGACTTGAGGCAGCTCTGCTTCAATATCCCACCAGGTTGTACTGGAGTTGTAATTTGCGTCAGTGATTGTCAACGGAACAGAATGTTGCCCATTAACCAGCTCTGCAGTCCAGCCGGTAGTAGCAGGGGATGCTTCACAGTTAATCAAAAGTGTTTCACCTGACATTACAAACGATGGAATATTTTGCAGTGGTTTCTGAATGGTAGTCAAAGTATCGCCAATTGCATTGGTCGGGTTCGCACTACCCTCAAAAATAAACTCGTAGGTGTAGTTGTTTCCTACTCCGGCAACAAAATATTCTGTCTGCGTATCAAAACCGGTTACCGATGCTTCCAATCGCCAGCTTCCAGCAGGCAGAGTTGTCGATGCAGTGCCATCACCTGTTGAAGTCATCTGCAGATAGATTTCATTATTCAGATAGGCATTAATAGATCCGCCAGTAATTGGACTATCATCATCCATTTTCAGAAGACATTCCAGTGAGCCGGTTGGAGTGCCAACGGCGTCATGCATAATCTCAGCAACAGTTCCTATATCGCCATTACCAACAGCAAGATACCTTGTAAACGATGCTGAACTGCCGTTTCCAATAGATACAGTGTTAACATTAACATCAACCCAGCCGTTGCCATTCTCGCCCCAGATATCGCCAAGAGGTGAGATGTATCCGTAAGAGACATCGGTGGCAAAACCGGCAACCCACAGTTCGGTAGTTGTAGTGGCAAACTCGGTGCCGTGAACTGGAGCAAATTGCCAACAGTTACCCCATGTAAAAGCATCGCCAACTTCATAATTGTTGATAGAGCTGCCATTATTGGTGAATGTAGTTGTGATAGTCAGAAACTTGTCGTTATCAAAAAGAATATAGTCAGTAGTTATGTCCAAGTTGGAGTTATTCGAATCGACACCATCAACAGTGATAATCGAATGATCTGCATTATTGACCACAGCAATTGAGCTGTAATGAGCTTGGCGAGGCCAAACGTCGTCAAGATACAGGTAAAGCTCTTCAACTGCATCATTGCGAGAGTTTGTATACCCTGCATCAATGACATTTCCGCCAGTTTCACCATAGTGGACAGTATGACCAATATCGCTGACAATTACCGCAATATTTTGATTTTCAATCAGATAATCGCCAATTTGACCGTTAGCATAATACCCGTTCAAAAGCTGTCCAGAAGATGTAATCTGAGTAGCAGATGTGGCAAATACCAGTGTGGGAAGCAACAGGATTAGCAGAATGATTCGGGAGGCTGACATATTATCTCCAAATTGTAAGACTGTTTGAACAACCGTATGATTATAACATTTATTCTGGCTGGTGGCAATTTATACGGAAATTTTCAGAAATATATTCACTACCCTTGAAAAACCCTACTATTTGTATGTTATTTGTCAGGCAATTCAAGAGGCTTCAATCGTCACTAAGGAGGGCGTTGTTATGAGTAACATAGGATCATATGAACAAAGAGTAACAGATTTCAGTTGGGATATTGCCAAAGAGGTTCTGAACTGGAAAGACGACGAATTACTTAACATCGGACATATGTGTAGTGATCGAATTTGTGACCGTGGCGACGGTGAAAAAACTGCGCTGATCTGGGAAGGTTTTGGCGATAAAAAAGCCACATACACTTTTAATGACCTGCGTGTTTTGTCCAACGGTTTCGCTGCGAAGTTACAAGAGCTGGGCCTTGAGCCAGGCGATCGTATCTGTATTTTTATGGACAAAATCCCTTCACTGTATTTTTCATTTGTTGGTGTCCTGAAAATGGGTGGCGTTGCTCAACCGCTGTTCTCTGCTTTTGGTGACGACTCTCTGGAAGTTCGTCTGGCAAGTGCAGGAACAAAAGCAATTTTGACTACTCAAAAACATGTGAAAAAAGTTCGCAAGATTATTGATAATCTGCCAGATCTGAAGCATGTCATTGTTGTTGAAGGCAACCCTGACAAAATGCGCGACGGTGAAACATTTTTTGATGTTGAAACAGCTGAAAAATTTGAAGATTTTGAGTGCTGTAAAACCAGCGCTGATTCACCAAGTGTTTTACACTACACATCAGGCACAACTGGTCAGCCAAAAGGCGCGCAACACGCGCACAACACAGTTTTTGGTCAGATACTTACTTCAAGCTGGGTTCTGGATCTTCAGGACAAGGATATTTACTGGTGTACTGCTGACCCGGGCTGGGTAACAGGCACAAGCTATGGAATCATCGGACCATGGGCATTGGGAATTACCCAGTGTGTTCTGGACTCCGGATTCACATCGGCACGTTGGTACAAATTTATGCAGGACAATAAAGTTACTGTCTGGTACTCCGCTCCAACAGCTATCCGATCACTGATGCGCGATGGCAAAGAACTCATTGAACAACACGATCTATCCTCATTACGTCATCTCTGCTCTGTTGGTGAACCGTTGAATGCCGAGGCTGTTGTCTGGAGTGAAGAAGTATTTGGCAAACCATTCCTGGACACTTTCTGGCAAACAGAAACCGGTTCAATGATGGTTACTAATTATCCGGGAATGAAAGTAAAACCAGGATCGATGGGTAAGCCATTCCCTGGTATTACTGCTGCAGTTCTGGATTTAAAAACAATGGAACCACTTACTGAACCTGGAGAGGTTGGGTTGCTCGCATTCCGCCCAGGCTGGCCTGCAATGTTCCGTGAGTATCGTAACCAGCATGATGTCTACCGCAGCAAATTCATCGGCGCATCCGATGATGCAACTCCCGACGAATGTCGATTGAACACAGATTTGTGGTACGCTTCTGGTGATCGCGCAAGCATTGATAGTGATGGTTACTACTGGTTTGTTGGTCGTGATGATGATGTTATCAACACAGGCGGACACCTTGTTGGCCCGTTTGAAATTGAATCGGCACTGATTGAGCATGAAGCAATTGCCGAAGCAGCAGTTGTTGGAAAACCTGATGAAGTAAACATGGAAGTTGTAAAAGCTTTTGTTACTTTAAACAAAGGTGTAGATCCAGACGATATGCTGGAGCTCAATATCATGAACTTCATTCGTAAAAGTTTGTCACCTTTGGCAATGCCTCAAGAAATTGAATACATGGAAAAGTTACCTAAAACTCGATCCGGAAAAATCCTCAGACGCTACTTGCGTGCTTTGGAGTGGGGCGAAGATGTAGGCGATTTATCAACACTTGAAAACGACGATTAGAAAGGACTCAAAAAATGAGTAAAATGCACGAAGAAGTCTTGGAATATGTTATCGATGAGTATGTTGACGAAGACGACGATATTGAAGTAGAGGTTGATACTGCGCTTATCTCAAGTGGCATTGTTGACAGCTTCTCAATGGTCTCTTTGAAAGTATTCTTGGAGAAAAAATACGGTATCAGCTTGCCTGATTCTGAAGCAACTCCAGAAGCATTTGACACAGTCAATTCAATTTGTGAACTGGTAATAAAATTCCAGGGCTAAGGAAAAGTAAATGACTTATTCAGTAAAAAATCGTGAGATGTTTGAGGGCGAAATTGAAGAGATAAAAAGCAAAGGTCTTTATAAAGAGAAGCGCTTTATCTGTTCTCCTCAAGATGCAGAAATCACAGTTGAGTTTCCTGAGGGTGCGCCACAGGCAAAGGTTCTGAACTTTTGTTCTAACAACTATCTTGGATTGAGTAGTCATCCAGATGTAGTTGAGGCTGCTCATGCAGGGCTTGATGCTCGTGGTTATGGTATGAGCTCCGTTAGATTTATCTGTGGAACTCAAGATATACATCGTGAACTTCAGAATAAAATGTCAGAATTTTTAGGCATGGAAAGCACTTTGCTTTTCCCATCTTGTATGGATGCAAATGCTGGTGTTTTTGAAGCTGTTCTTGGACCAGAAGATGTGATTATTGCAGATAGGTTGATCCATGCTTCACTAGTTGATGGTATCAGGCTTTGCTCAGCAGAGTACGACACTTTCAAGCACATGAACATGAAACATCTACGCAAAAAACTTGAATTACATCAAGATAAACGCACTAGGTTGATTGTAACTGACGGCGTGTTTTCTATGGACGGCGATCTGATTCAGTTAGATGAACTTTGCGCTCTTGCCGATGAGTATGATGCAATGGTTCTTCTTGACGATTCACATGCATCAGGGTTTATCGGCAAAACTGGTCGTGGAACTCATGAACATTTTAATGTGATGGATAAGATTGATTTAATCACAACTACATTTGGAAAAGGCCTTGGCGGCGCAAGTGGTGGTTGTGTTAGTGGCCGTAAAGAATTGATAGAGCTTTGTAGACAAAAAGCTAGACCTTATTTGTTCTCAAATTCAATGGCACCTAGCATTGTGGCAGGTTCAATCAAGGTGATTGATTTGCTAACTGAAAATACAGAAAGACGAGACACCCTGGAATGGAATGCTAAATATTTCCGCGAGGAAATTTTGAAAGCTGGCCTGTGTATTCGTGAAGGCAATACTCCAGTTGTTCCAGTTATGTTATTCAATGCAAAACTTGCAAACGATATGGCCAGAGACATGTATGCCGAAGGTATTTATGTCGTCGGTTTCTTCTTCCCGGTTGTTTCTGCTGGAGCAGCTAGGATTCGTGTTCAGCTTTCTGCTGCACATACAAAAGAACATATCGATAAAGCCGTTGCTGCTTTTGCCAAGGTTGGCGAAAAATATGGTATCATCGGTTTGGATAAGAAGGGTATCATAGAGAAATACGGCATGTAGGAGGAGACAGTGACTCTGGTTCTGACAATAATTGGAATATTGGTGGCGCTTTATATAACTGCTTTGCCAGTTAAAATTGCAGCTTCTGCAATGGGCGCAAAAAGAACAGGAATGTTTTCCTGTCTGTTTGCTTTAGTTGTCGCAAACTTTTTGCACGGAGTTGGACTGTCTGCTGAACCAGCAGGTTCTATAATTGCACTCTTGCTCTCTGGAGTTGGTTTTGCCTGGATACTAGGCACAAGCTTTATCAGAGGTGTTGGGGTTGCAGTTTTACACGGAATAATTACAGCAATTTTGGTTGCAATATCTGTGCTCCTATTTGGTGTAAGTTTGTTTGCTGTTTAAAGATGCGTCGGCCTAGATTGGCCGGCGTATTTTTTTATCTAAAATAATTTTCAAAAAATCGAATCTCATTTGTTCTATAGGTGGCGATAAGGAAGTATCGATAAAATTAAACCCTAATTGTATTAGGGGTGAGGTGAGTCATGAGAACTGAAAATAAATTTGATTATGAATGTATTGAACCAGAGCTTGGTGACAAGTTGTGGCAGTATGACAGTCCTGTAGTTAATCAGGAGATCAAAAGTAAACTCAAGAAACACCTCACCCTTTGCGCCAAGTGTAACCAGATTCGAGAGCTTGATTTTGCTCTTGAAGCTGGCTTAAGGAGTGGATCTCTGCAAATTCAAAAACAAAATCATGATATTATCAGGCTATTTGCACCTAAAATTGCGGCAAGTCTGGGTGTATTGGCAATTGTTGCAAGCATTGTTTTAATGTTTGTAATGCCATTTTCTAATGATGAAAACTATAGGAATGAAAAGAATTTGGGGTTTGTTGCTCCTTTGAGCTCAGAAGTAATTACTGGAGGTGATGTTGAAATAGCATGGTCTCCATTAGAGAAGGCTACCGGTTATAAACTTAGACTTCAATCTGAGGGTGGTGACTGGAAGTGGAGCAAGACAGTTTATGACAACAAAGTTAAAGTCAACAATTTGCCATCAGGTAGCATTATCAATGCATATCTTAAGTCAATACCAAGTGATCTTACTCCATCAGGTGGGTGGAATGTAACTTTCCAACATGGAAATTTGTTCAAGTTTGTGCAATTCCGAGTTAATAATTTTTCTCTTTTTCCAAAAATATTGGCCCTGTTTGGATTAATTCTGTTTGGTGGCTCATTTATTCTACGATGGAGTTTTTCAAGTAGTGAGCTTAAATAATTTGAATGAAAGTTTAGAAAAAAATGAGAAATTTCGCATTAGTGTTGATGATGGGGGCCCTCGTATTTACTCTTTCATGTCAGGAGCAAACAACTCTACCAGTTGACAGCCAGGTAGATGAACTAAATGCGTCAATTTTGTTCCAACCGAATTTGAGCTTAGACAATCCTGAAGTCCAAGAGTATTTGGCAGGAGTTTGGGAATCAGCTTCCCATAATCAGTGGGACACCGTTAGTGGAATTGTTAATTTATCAGAAGGTGGAATTGTGTCGGGAGTTCCTGGCACATGGCCATCTGGATATGAATTC
Organism: bacterium; assembly: GCA_018652925.1. GTDB lineage: Bacteria > Krumholzibacteriota > Krumholzibacteriia > LZORAL124-64-63 > LZORAL124-64-63 > JABIBH01. Next base: position 9,148 of record JABIBH010000067.1, read on the forward strand.
AGTATTAAGGTTCCTGAAAATTGCACTGCTGAATATGAAGACAGTTTTGAGCCAGTGCCACAAATTATAGAGTTACAAATTTATGTCCCTAAATATATTGAAGGCCAGCCTCTGGCGGCAGTCTATAAACTGCAGCCTGATATTATATTCAATAAGCCAGTCAATGTAACATTTCATTATCCGCCGTGGCTTGCTCAAGATGATGAGTATATTAAGTATTGTCTGGATATTGAAGAAACAGATCCGGCCTTTTTCTCGTTTTCAGATTTAGGGATATTGCTATCAGAAGAGACTAGTATCAATTTCAAGACTACACATTTTTCATTATGGAAAGTTAGAGGTAGCGATGACCCAGATGGCGATTAGTCAATCTGACCATAAATCTTTATAAATCCCCAGTACTCCGGGCCTGACCAAGTGTCAGATTTTCGCTGAATTAGCAAAGCCTGGCGCAATGCTTCAGGCTTTGTTGCACCACCCAACCAAAACTTATAGAAAAGTTCTGCAGTTTGTTTTCCAAACTGATCATCAATTGCTGTAGGTGATGCAATTACATTATTCACACCAGCTTCAAGGAAAGCTGAAGTGAAGCTGGTCATGGTTCCGTTAGATGAGATTACTCTAGCTGATTCACATGAGGATAAATAAACAAGATCTGCGTTAAGTGACATTTTAGAGATACTGGAAATTGTAATTGGAGTGTTACCTTTTGAAGTTGTAAGCCTGATGGTTGAGTTATTAGACAATCCTTGATGAACAGTTGTATGGCTAGCAATATGTATTATTTGGTAATTTGATAATAACAACTCCGGATTATCACCAAGAGTTGCCTTTTCTTTTGTCAAAAGAAGTTTGTGGTCGCTGGGCCACATATTGAAAATATTTTCAGCTTCATCTTCAGCATCAGAAAGATGCAAATAGTAATGGATTTATTAATAATTTTCACAAGAATCATGTTGCTAACCTATTAAGCGTTTGTGAATTGTGTCATAATAAGTTACATAGCGATAAAGATGTATCTGGACACGTTAGATTAACAACGACGAATGGAATTGTGATTGAAACTTTATAGGAATCTATATATATATAATATTATGGCATCATTTGTAAAGGGTTTAGCA
>JABIBH010000068.1 GCA_018652925.1 bacterium
CCTAAACTCACCGCCTTCCCTAGCGTAGACCTTGGATTCCGCATAGACGGTGGCAACATGATACCCTTATCCTGCACCCTTGGCTGAGGTGCTGCCTGACTAGCTCCGAAGTCTGGTCTTTGTAACTCTGGCATTGGTAGCTGAGGTTTGGCAACTTGCTCTTTATTTGGCAGCTCATCAGCGGCATGTATCATTGATTCCTTACTAGCTGCATATATATACCTCGGTACAGCAGCCCCAATAACATCTGTTAATTTACGGAAGTAGCCTACCCCAGCTTTGTCACCTCCTAGTGATTCAAGAGTTTCAGATAACCTTGTCATGCCCTTTGGGTCAAGCAGAAGATCGACAATTGCTTCATCAACTCTGCTACCCTCTGATACATCATGCAGCTTGGACATAAGCCTAATTGCCTTGTAATTTGCACTTGTAAGTGGCTGTCTAATTGTTGATGCAATATAGCCAACATCAACACCTGCAATCTTTGATGCAACATCCTCTGATTTTGAATATGCAAGTTTCTCAACCTTGGCAATATTGACAGCATCTGTCATCTTGGCCAAATTTTTAGCAGCTGTAACATATCCAGGTGACATAATCTCACCAATAATCTTTTCATTCCTTGGGTCAGTAAGAAAATTCATTGCACCGCTGTTATGAGCCCTTGCAATCTGCACCACCTCATTTCTTATTGAATCATTCACAGCCTTTGATATTGATGGATCAACCTTTGACAGATCCTCCTTAATCTTTTTCCATTTCGTATGATCGTTCAGAATCATCTTAGCAATCTTATGTGTATCGGCACCGTATTCAGGCGAATTAAGAAGAAAGTTATTTGAAATCTCTTTCTCCGCCTTTTTTATTTGCTGATCCAAAACTGCCTTCTTGACCAATAGACCCTTGCCATCAAGGATAACACCGTTCAGCTCTCGCCTTAATCCAGGAACCATGTCAATCACATCGGCCTTTTTGTGCATATAGCCCTTGACCCCTGAAAGGTTGACTGCACCATCCTTAACAAAGCTCTTGTGTAACTGTGATAGGACAGCATTTCTTGCAATCTCTTGCCCAGCATTGCCGCCTATATTCAGGAAATCATTCATTGCCGTTTTGTTTTTCAACAGGATTGGTGCAATCTGCTCGGCGTATTTCTTTGCACTGATCTCCTTGATGCCCTGTCTATTCAATGGGATACCTAGCTTTTGGTAATACAATGAGTCGAGTGCAGCTAGCCTTTCACTGAAGTTGCCAGGGATGCTCTTTCTTGCATCATCAAAGACATCTTCCAGATTCATTAAGCTACGCTGTTCACTGCGACTAAGCGGTTTCCTTTTCAGCTCATTAATTGCACGTTTTAGGGAATCAACATTGTCAAATGACAGCTGTTTGTAGGCTAGCTTTTTGCCGTCTTTAACTGGACGCAAAGATGCCATTATTTTCTTGTCGAGCTTTGTGCCCTTTCCCCAAATATCATTGAGCTTATTCTGTACAACAAAATTATAAAGTGATTCGGTTGATGAAGCTGGCATGACCGCATTGGCCTTTTTTGCTTCAATCTTCAAGTCATCATACAATGGCGACATCTGTTCAAGCACTGCCTTTTGCCTTTTCTCAACAAGCCCCTTTATTATATTGCCAGTTGTAGTCTCATCCAATGAGGGCTTGATACGATTGTGCAGTGAATGAATCTCTTTGTCATACTTTGCAACCCGCTTTTTAGCATGCTTCATAGATCCAGCTATCTCGCTGGATAGATTGCCGTAATTAGGTATCTCAGCATACCGCATACCGAATATCTTTGTTGCATACTGGTCTATATTTGCAGTTAGTGTTCTAAGTTCTTCATTTACTCTCTGCCTGAATACTGGGTCTCTTTTTGCGAGACTGTGTGCATGTTCAGCAATCACTGGGCTTTTTGACATTGCAACAATCAATGGGACATCACGACCAACAACCTTATTTGATATCTTATTGAACTCTGTAATTATCTCAGGGATATTCTTGATGCCCTCTTCCTTTGCAACCATCTCAAGAATGCTCTTTGCTGCCCCTGATGACAACACCCTTGATGCATTATCATAGTCTGCGTTTAGATTTGTAAATTTCCCAAGCGCCTTCTTTGCAATCTCAGACTTGCCAAGCGTGTTCATTGCAACACTGGTTGCATACCTGCCAATTGTTGTATCCTTTGCCTTACTCGCAGCCGCCCCGATAGCTACAGATACCGGTTTTGTCATAAAGGGAACAGCAAGGCCAGTACCTATTGATCCTATCAGCCTCCCAGTTCCAGTATTTGTATTGAATAATCTTGACTCAGCCTCATCACCGATATCGCCGCCGACCTCTGTTGCAACACCAATGCCTGTCATTTTTAATGGAGCAGTTATGGCAGAAGCCCCCTTCAATGACAAGCCGGCATACCCCAACGGATCAGCGGCAAAGCGCACACCCATCCCAAGTA
>JABIBH010000069.1 GCA_018652925.1 bacterium
CATGTTTCAAAACGTGGTTTACGGGAAATGCAGACTGACTTGTCTAAATCTCGTCCCGATACTTTAAAAATTCTGATCGTCAGGATAGGGTTTGAAACTGACGTTAGTGGTGACTTAACCTCCGTCACAACTGATGGTGATTTCAGGCTTGAACCGGACGAAGCCAGAATTGATCCGGCTCCACATAACAAAGCGTTTTATGAATCACATCTTTTTGGTTTGTCAGAGTATTATAGGATTCAATCGGGTGGAAAGCTTGCAATCTCCGGGCAGGTGTTGCCTGTCGGACAGAACGATTGTTACAAATTATCTGATATTGCTGATTATGGTCCTGGTGAAGGCGCCAGTTGGACAATCGAATTGCTTGAAAACCTGGTTGTTGACATGATTGAAAAAGCCGACCTGGAAATATTAAATGATGATCTTGGTTTTACGCTTGCTGATTTCGATGATGACAATGATAAGACTTACGTGATTTTTGTGCATGCGGGCAGTGATTGGCAAAGCGATATTTTTCGTGACTCGCCCAATGACATTCCTACATTTTTTGTAACTCTGGGCGACTCAGTTCAACTGCAATCTTTTGATTCAGAAACCGGGTTGCAGGGAGCTTTGTCAGAGTGTTCTATAATTCCTGAAACAACAACTCAGGACGGCTACCTTGGTAGCATTGCAGGCGCTCTTTATCATGAATTCGGACACTCGTTGGGCCTGCCTGATGTGTATGACACTTCTACCGGCCTCCCAGCAGTTGGTATCTGGGATTTGATGGACTCTGGGCCAAATCTGTTAGCAAATATAAATTTTGGTACAGAGGAAGAGCCTGATGCTGAGATAGTATCTGGTCTTCTTCCACCGTCATTGAGCCCATGGTGCAAATGGTACCTCGGTTGGGTCCGTACAGATAAAGCAACTGACGGGACATCGTGGAATCTACCAGCAGTTCAAATTCCAAGAACTGAGTATCTCTCACTTTATAGTGAACCACCGTATGAGTTTCCATTAACTTCCCCTCAAGTATTGATAGGTGGTGCTTCATCTCGAGAGTTCTTTTTGATTGAAAATCGATGGGTGCCTAATGATTCATCTGAATTTCCTGATGATTATGGTGTCGGCTTTCTACAAGACAGCGAGACTGGTGTGTTCCTTTTTCTTGCTGGTGATGATAATCGTAATACTGGAATGTATGATTACTTTTTGCCACAAGGTGGGTTGCTTGTCTGGCATGTTGATCAGGCCTTGATCGAAGAGAATCTTGAGTTCAATTCAATCAATGCTGGTAATCAGGGATTACGATTGATTGAAGCTGACGGTATTCGTGATATTGGTGTTTACGAGCCGTATGTTCTCGGATTCTTTGGTTCTGAGACGGATGCATTCCATTCTGGAATCGCCACTTCTTTGCATGCCGATGGTACAAGTTCTACTCGCGCCAATGACCGATCCTGGACCGGTTTTGAAATGTCAGATATTAGTGCTGCTCTACCTTTGATGAGCTTTGATGCATCATGTGATCCGATTTTACCAAATTCACCGATAGTTCTTGAGCCAACAGACAGCGGTGAACGATATATTGAGCCTTCTACTGTTACTGCTTTTAATATTGCCCCAGGAAGAATCTCATCCGGTACTGCTTTGATATTTGCAGACAAGTCGGTAGAAGAAGATGGTTGCAGACTGTTTGCCCTGGATCCGGATGGTGCTCCTGCTGTGCAGCCGCTGGATGTCACATTACCTGAAGGTGCATTCTGGGAGTTGGACACAGAACTTGCTGGCCCGCCAGTTATGATGGACACAGGTTTGGAAAAACGTCTGGTTATTGCAGGATCTGATGGATATACAGTCTGTTTTGGACAGGAAGTATCAGAAGATGGCTGGGCCCCAGTTTGGGAATTCCCAGCTTTGGTCGATACAATTGCCGTTATGCCGGTTGTTGGTTATGACTCTGATGATTTACCTCATATTTTGTTCTGTGGCGAACCCGGAATGCTCTATCTTGCTGATCAACACGGCGAATTTGTAGTAGAACCTCTGGATCTTTACGGAGTTCTGGATGTGGAAAATCTTGATTGGGTTTCTGCTCCACTTATTGTACGCATGCCTGGGGATAGCTCTGACAGCTTTGTAGTATTTACAGCAAACTTCTGGTTCCTGATCAGTTATACTGGTAGTGCTCTGACTGTTGACCAATTTAGTGATTATGGTGGCTACGGTTTTGGAGAAATATTCCCGGCAGTTATTGAAAATGACGACTATCAACTTCTCGTTGTATATTCTGAAACAGGTTTTGCCAGGGTGAATTATTTGACAGCAGGCAGAACTGCACCTGCGCAAACTCCATCGTGGTCTGGAAATGTCGATGGCCTGGTATCAGCAGAGCCGGCTGTTGTGGATCTTGATGG
>JABIBH010000070.1 GCA_018652925.1 bacterium
CGGCGCCCAACTTTTATTAGGAATAATATTTTCAGCAGCACTTCTGCTCCAGCGCAAGTTATCCTGTGCAGAATCACTCAACTGCTGATCACTTGTGTAGGCATGAACTGTTGTCATCGTTGCTCTTTTTACACCAATCTTATCATTCAAAACTTTAAGAACGATGGCCAGAGCGTGGCAGGAACTTGAACCGTTTGAAACAATGCGGTCATCTGCGGTCAGCACATCGTCATTGATGCCGTTGATAATCATTTTATCCAGGCTACCTTCAGGTGGCGTGGACAGCAGAACACCTTTTGCACCAGAATCGAGATGTTTTTGCAGTTCAGGTCTGGTGCGAAACATTCCAGTGGATTCAATTACAATATCAACACCAAGCACATCCCACGGCACATCACCAGGTCTGTTGCCATGCACAATACGAGTGCGTTGGTTGCCAGCAACCAGATAGTGACCATCGAGATGTAAATCTCCGCTGAACTCACCTTCAACAGTTGAGCTTTGCAGTAGGTAAGCCAACGACTCAGCATCGGCAATATCACTTACGGCAGCAAAAGTTATATCTGGATCATTATGAGCAATTCTAAACATGTTTCGGCCAAGACGACCAAAACCCATAATACCTATACGAACGGACATACCAATTCTCCTTTATTTTCAATGCAAAAAGATTCTAAGGAATTAGGAATTTTTCGGCAAGACAATTTCTGGCATCTTCCAGTTTATCGTGATCAATTACACACGAAACTGTAGAAACACTTGTGGAAATAGCGCGGATATTTATCGATGCCTTGGCCAGTGCTTCAAACATTTCACCAGCGATTGAAGGTCTGTCGCTGAAATGAGGTCCGTAGACAGCAATCAGACTGCAATTACCCTGATACTCAACTTTTTCAGATTCAGTCTGCTCCTGAACTTCCTGCAAAAGCCCAAGCGCCTGATCAAGGTCTGCCTTGTGTACGGCCAGAGTCATATTTTCTCTACCGCCAGAATCAGAAGAAGACACCACACACAGGACATTAATCCCTTTTCTGCCAAGGGCTGTCAATGCAGTACCTGCAACACCAGGGCCACTTTTGACACCAAGCACCCTGATCAAAACCAGGTCTGGCGTTTCAAGTAATCCACCGATTGCGATTTTTCCCATCATCTGATTCTCCCCTTTGATTGTTCCAATCTAATAATAATTGCGGTTCAGGAAAGAAAAAACCTCTACAAGGGTAGACAACCAACCCCGTTCTGCCTTACAATTACCCACTCTTAAAAAACTGGGGGCTGATTATGAGTAAGGTGGCAGTCATCTTGAGCGGTTGCGGTGTGTTTGATGGAGCAGAAATCCATGAAGCTACAGCAACTCTTCTGGCACTTGATAAAGCCGGTGCCGATGTAACAATTTGCGCACCAGCAATAACTCAGATGCATGTAGTTGATCACCAGAGCGGCAACCCGGTTGACAATCAAAGTCGTGACGTACTTATTGAGTCTGCCCGAATTGCAAGAGGACCAATTGCAGACATCGCTGATTTAAATGCTTCCGATTTTGACGCAGTAATTCTGCCCGGTGGTTTTGGTGCTGCCAAAAACCTCTGCACGTTTGCAGTTGATGGTGCTGAATGTACAATCAACCTTGATGTTGCTGATTTTCTGCTTGCAGCTCGTGCATCAAATAAAGTAATCGGTGCAATGTGCATTGCCCCTGCCCTTGTTGCCAAACTTTTTGGTAACGATATAAAGGTAACAATAGGTAATGACCCCGGCACTGTTGCAGCAATCAACGCAACTGGCGCAATACATGTTGAAGCAACAGTTAATGAAGTTGTTGTTGATGAATCTGCGAAGATAGTCACAACTCCAGCATACATGCTGGCACAAAACATAAGCGAAGTATTCTCTGGCATTCAGAATTTTGTAGACAAGGTTCTGGAGCTTGCTTGATAGACAACTTTGAAGGAAACAGAATGAATAAGTGGCAACGCGATAGTGCCAGAGTTATCAGTGTGATCAGTCAAAAAGGTGGCGTAGGAAAAACAACTTCTACGGTAAACCTTGCTGCTGCGTTCTCATTGAGTGGGCATAATGTTCTGATTATTGGAACCGACCCTCAATGTGGCGTTTCCAGAAGCCTTGGCTTTGGTCCTGAACAGTTGCATGGCGGACTTAAAGATATGTTCCAGATGGGACTGGATCTTGATGAAATAAAACATAAAACAACTCTGGAAAATCTAACCATGGTTATTCCCGATGCACTTACAATGGACGAGGAAAGTAATTATAAATATCTGATGGAAATGTCTATCGATACTTTTGTAGATGCAATCAATGAAGCCCGCTTAACCTATGATACTATTCTGATTGACTGCCCTCCCGGTTTTGGCCCTGAAACAAAAGCTGCTTTGTTGGCATCGGACAGTTGTCTGGTTCCTGTTCAGGCAGAAGAGCTATGCAGGGATTCAGTGACCAGATTGCTGGCTTTCATTGATGAAATGCGCGAACAAAGAGAAATGCCGCTCTCTGTTGAAGGCCTTTTTATGACGATGACTGACCATCGCACCTTGATGAGCAGACATGTTGCTGCTCGTCTTGATGAAGATTTTGGCAGTGATCTCTTTGACACCTCTGTCCCCCGAACAACTCGACTCTCTGAAATGGCACTCACAGGAAAACCTGCTGTTATTCATGACCGCAGAAGCGCAGGTAGCCGTGCATACTTCAACCTTGTTGATGAAATTGTTGAACGATATAACAATCGCGATATTGAAGCAGAAGAAGTTGCTATTGAAAACCTCAGGGCATCAAGAAGTGGCGAAAGTGATATCCTGTCTGCAGTCAGAGCTGCTGAGTCACCAATGCCAAATGTTGGCGGTTTATCGAAATTGATGCAGGAACTCTCAGGCAACAGTGATGAATCTTCTGAAGAAGACAATTGGTCGGACGAAGAACCGGATATGATGTCACTTGATGACCTTCTGGAAGAGGAAGAAGATGGTGCTGGCAACCAGGATGAAAATGAATGGGGCTACGGCGAGGATTATTACGATACAATAAACTGATATTGCCCACCTGCGCTCCGGGATGTAGATTTATCAAAGATGATTTCAGCTACTCTGTTTCCAGGAGATGGTTATGCCCGATACAATGAAAGCCCTTGTCTACGATAAATCCAACATGCCGTGGGATAAAACCAAAGGGTTTGAACTGCGCAATGTCCCCCGACCTGTACTGAATGAATCCGCTGATCCAACCGATGGTGATTCAGTAATTATCAAAATTATTTTCGCAGGATTCTGTGGCAGTGACAAAGGCATCTGGAGTCGCAAGGCATTCAAGGGCCACATCTTTGACAGCCTGAAAAAAGAACATTCAACTACCAGAATTATCGGCCATGAATTTGTTGGAGAAATAGTAGATACAGGCTCAAGAGTCTTTTCAAAATATGGATATAAGGCAAAAGATATTGTAGCATCGGAGTCACATATTATCTGTGGCAACTGCTTCCAGTGCAAAATTGGTCAAACTCATATTTGCAACGATGATAAAATTATCGGCATCAGTCAGAACGGCTGTTTTGCCGAGTATATAAAACTCCCGGCACAAGTTCTCTGGCCAACCAACACTCGCATCATTAAACCAAAAGTTGCTGCTCTGCAGGAACCTTTTGGCAACGCAGTTCACGCCTGTATGAAAGTGGATCTGCGAGGTAAAACAGTTGGTGTCTTTGGTTGTGGGACGATTGGTCTGTTTGCTGTAATGGCTGCAAAAGCACTGGGTGCAACCAAAGTTATCGGCATTGAGCCAGTAGATAAAAACATAGAGATGGCAAGTGCTATTGGCGCTGATGAAGTAATAAAACTCGACACTTCAAAAGCTGCAAAAAATGGCTGGGCTGCTGACAAAGATATTGTTAAACAGATCAGAGAAATGACAGGTGGCATCGGTGTTGATGTAGCAATGGAAATGGCTGGATTCAACTCCAGTGTGAACAATGCAATCCAAAGCACACGCAGGGGTGGCGATGTGGTTCTGTTTGGACTGAAACAGGGCAACTTCCACATCCAACAGTACGAGCGGATGATTGTAAACGGTCTTACATTGCACAGTGTAATTGGTAGAAGAATTTTTGAAACCTGGGTTGTTACTCGCAACCTTCTGGAAGATAAATCCAACGGCATCCAGGACAATATTTTTAATGTTATCCTTGGCGGCGGCAAAGAGACTGTGGTTCACATTGATGACTTTGAACCAGAGTCATTTGAGAAAAAACTAAATGAATGGCCAAAACTGGTTCTTCAGTTCTAGGAGAAAAATGCACATCTCGATTGAATACTGCCAAGTCTGAAACTACGACCCCATTGCTGCCAGTCTGGCAGAAGAGTTGACTGAAAAATTTGGTGCAACCTGTGAGCTGATAGCTTCTGGTGATGGTGTTTTTGAAGTCATGGTCAACAATGAACTTGTTTACTCAAAAAAAGAAACCGGCCGACACGCTGATCCCGGTGAAGTTTCCAAATTGATTGAGAATCGTTAATGCTGACTTTCCTTTTTGATATGGATGGCACACTGCTGGACAGTAGCTCCGCAATTGTCGATGCAGTTGCAGACGGTCTGACCAATGCCCGCAAAAGAATACAACTCCCCGCGATTACTCCAGACAGAGAACTGATTATAAATTCGCTTGGTCTGCCCAACGATGAGTATTTTCGTACAGCCTATCCCCAGGACTCAGTACCGGAAGAACTACGCGCAGAGTTTGCTTTGCTTTATGCTGAAGAATCAGAAAAGTGTGAAGTTGAAACTATTGCTGCAGGCAATACTGAACTGTATCCCGATGTCTACGCAACACTTGTTGAACTGAAAAAACGTGGCCACACTCTGAAGCTGTTCACCAACTCCAACACTGCCTATTGCGATGCCGTAGTGAAAGCTCACCAGCTTGATGAACTTCTGACCGAACATCTACCACTTGAAAGAGCCAGAGAACTTGGTATTGCCGACACTAAAACCGAGATGGTAAAACTGCTCTGCCCTGATCTTGCAAACACAGTTGTTGTTGGTGACAGGAATGGCGACATTGAGGCCGGAATCAATTGTGGTACCAGAACAGTTGGCTGCAGCTACGGGTTTGGCTCACCAAAAGAAGTTCAGGCTGCCGATTATATAATCAACAGCCTGTCTGATATTCTGGATATTGAGTTTTAATCTTCTTTATTCTGCTCTTTTGACAGCTCATCTCTGAGCTCTCTGACTTCCTGTCTCAGCTTCTCAATCTCGTCATCAAGTTCCTGCGCAGTGATTTTTTCTGATGGACAGTAAATATGCTGAATTGCTTCGATATCTCCAAGTGATTCCAGCGCAGCGCTGACTCCAGCAATAATTGTATCTACATCGATGACAATTTCTTCATCGGCTTTGGCAATTTTCAGTTTATTGTCATTGCCGATATCAATTGATATCTGCATCTCTGCTAACTCTTCAAGAGCTTCACCAACAGAGCCAACTGCTTCTTCTATTGTGGCTTCAAGTTCTTCAAAGTCAACCTCGCCAACAACTTCGCCAGTTTCAGCATCTGTCACAACAAGGCCTTTGCCTTCAGTAATAACCATAACGATGTGTTCACCTTCATCGCCACGAATATCAATGGTTTTAACTTTATCTTCGTCCTGTGCCAATACAGACAGGCTCATCAGGATCACCAACAGCATAAGAAAAATGCTTTTCATTTTGTACCTCGTCAAAAGGGGATTTGTTACTCATCCAATATCTACGCAGCGGTTTCAATCAAGTTGCATATTATGTAGTTTTTTATATAGGCCATCAACAGTCACTAATTCTTCATGAGTTCCCGATTGAACAATCTGTCCCTTATCCAGAACACAGATTCGATTCGCATTGCGGATAGTAGACAGCCTGTGAGCAATTACAATGGTAGTTCTATCTTTGACCAGATGCTCAATTGCGTTTTGAACCAGCTTTTCACTCTCGGTATCAAGAGCACTGGTTGCTTCATCCAGAATCAAGATCGATGGGTTTTTAAGAATCGCCCTGGCAATACTGAGTCTCTGTCTTTGGCCACCGGAAAGCTTGGTTCCACGATCGCCAATTTTTGTCTGGTAACCATCAGGCAGTGCAGAGATAAACTCGTGAGCATTGGCAGCTTTGGCTGCTGTTTCAATATCCTGGTCCGATGCATCTTCAATCCCGTAGGCGATGTTGTTAGCTACACTGTCATTAAACAAGATTACTTCCTGAGTAACAATCCCCATGCAGTTTCGCAATGAGTTGAGTGTAACTTCACGGATATCGTGCCCATCGATGGTAACTGTTCCCTGCTGTGGGTCATAGAAACGAGGCACCATATCAACCAGTGTAC
>JABIBH010000071.1 GCA_018652925.1 bacterium
AGGCTCTCAAGATTATCTGCCCTGACTTTTTCTGCTTCAAGTCTTTTAGTTACTCGCAGATCATCCAGAACAACAACCAACCAATGCTGACTGGAATTTTGCCCCTGCATTGGTGAAGATTGCACAAGAACAGGTACAAGCTGACCACCAGGTTGCTGTATTGTCCCCTCGCCAGTAAAGATGGCAGGTGAGTTCAGCAATTTGTCCAAATCGATAGCAGCGGAATCGATGGAGAGTAGATTGTCACCAAACAATTCGGATTGATCAGAGCTAGAGAAAGCTGAATTACGTAAAAAGGAAGCAGCACTGTTTGGAGTAGTTTCTGCTCTACCTCTGCCAATACCAAAAGTCGGCATCGAATAATCTTTCGCCGCCTCTGTTTTTCCACTTAATAATTCGCGCCCCTGCCTGTTACAATAAATAGTCAGTCCGTCTTGATCCAGGACCCAAATCCCGCTATTTACCGTTTCCAGTACTTGCGAATTAAAAGTACTTAGCTCTCTTATCCGGTCCAACATCTGTGCCGATGCCACTTCTTCAGCCAATATTATCTGAATTGCATTTAATAATGGAAGGTATTTACTTTCTTGCTCGCTATCGCCAAATCCTAGTAAAAGCAAATATCCAAGACAAATTGACTTGTGATCCAACGGAAGTGCTGAAACTGGTGGAGAGCCTTCACCGTCTGCTTTGACCAGAAATGTCCCATGAGAGGCAACTTGGTCGCTCGCTAATTTCTCTCTTTCAGTCTCAAGCCTATCCAACATATTTTGCAAGTTTGGTTCATCCCAATGAAATGTTTTTCGTGGAGAAAAAGGAGATTCAGGTGAAGGACGCAAAACCAATGCTGCACCTTTAGCCTCAACAAACCCTGCCAGATTCTCAAGCATATTTTCAAGGGTCTTATCCCAATTGCTGGCACTACTTAATTCTCGTCCAAATTTGTATAGCAACGATAGCTGCGCCATCTGATCATTAAGCTCAGTCAATGTCCGTTCAAGTTTATTATGAGAAGAAACAAGCCCATCATCTGCTTTTTCAATTCTCTCCCGCAACGAATCCCGATGTTTGAGCATCATCTTGCTTGTGGACTTGTGTTGCTGATTAAGGAGTATTGCTGCGACCCTGGCCTCTGCTGTTGCAATAGCCCGTGTAAACACAGATTTCTGGTGCTCGGAATCCGATTTTGTTGATACTGCTTCAAACAAACCACTACGTATCATACTCATCAATAATGAGGCATCGATTTGGTCATACAACAAAACAGGGACACAGTGAGATATTGTGGTTTCAAAGTAAGTAATCAAATCCAGCAGTTTGGATTCCGTAGAATCAGCACTGGGACAGATAACTACAACAAGCGGCACACAATCATATTGACTGGCACTAACAGTTTTTGCTTTACTTAAAATTAGCTGGGAAGTATCAACATCGACCGCAATATCCACAGGACTATCAGATAAAAGCAGGACTGTTGTCGATGGTAAAACCTTGTCTACTGAATCATGCAAACCACAAACCTCCATTGTTCAGTGGTAACCACGGAGCACGATTTCTGTAACTGTAAGATTATTTACCGTGTGATGCAACAAGTTTGTGGTAAAAAAACAGCCTACTCAATAATGAGCAGGCTGTAATTCTAATATCTTCAGACTACTTTAAGAGCTGATCCATTCTGCTCATCAAGCCACTAAGCTCTGCAGCAACTTCTGCTTTAACATCTGCGGACTGATAAAACCCATTAGCCAGCTTCTGCCTTACTTCAGCTATTTTCTCTTCCCTGACAGGAGGCTCTTCCGCAAGTGCTGCTTTGCCAGCCTCCATTATCTCTTTTAGTTTCTTCAGGTTATGCGCTTTTTGAGATATATCAAGCTTTTCAGAAGCAATCCTGGTTTGATCGATTCCAGATTTAACCGAACTATTATTTTCAGCCTTGCCACTCTTTTCAGAGTCAACTTTTTTAAACTTATTTAACTGCTGATTAGCATTAACGCTTGCTGGATTAATCTTATTTGTCGACATCTTAACCTTCCCGTGGGTATTTCCCAATTACTCTGTTTTTCTTATTCTAGCAATAGATGGGCCATTATTCAAGCTCGGCTCATGTATCGTGACTATATATATCGTCAGTACCTGCACATACTTTAGCTTATTAATATATTATTTTACATATAATGTGTTCTTGATTCATGGCTAGTAATAATATTGAAATAATTATTAAAATAAAACTAAAGTTCTGACAGAAGCACGTCGATATCACATTCAGTCATGGTCTCAAT
>JABIBH010000072.1 GCA_018652925.1 bacterium
AACTTTTGATCCCGAAGTTCGTGACTCCGGGGCAATAATGTGTGGTGCGGCAACCAGCAGTGGGTACCCTGAATGGTTTACCAACTACGGCGCCCGTGTTGATGTCAATGGCTGGGGTTCAAGCATTGTTACTTGCGGTTATGGCGATTTGCAGAGTGGCGATGAAGAACTCTGGTACACCAGTAATTTTGGTGGAACAAGTGGCGCATCACCAATCATTGTAGGTTCTGTTGTTGCGTTGCAGGGAATAATAAAGGATTCATCAGGCACACCACTTGATCCATTTTCAATTCGTGAAGTGTTGAAAGAAACAGGTTCACCTCAAAATGGTGTGAATCATGTTGGTCCTCGACCTGATATTCTGGCAGCCTGGGAATCTATTCTGTATGGCAATGGAACTTTTGAAGGAACTGTTTCTGATTCTGAAGGACCAGTTCAAGACGTTACGGTTACTGTTCAAAGCACTGGCACAACAGCCACAACTGACGCTGCCGGTTTTTACTCAATCATAACAGATGGTGGCATTCATACTCTGGAGTTTAGATCATTTTTTCACACTCCACTTGATTCTGTTGTAGAACTATTGAGTAGCAACACTGTTGTTGTCGATGCAACTCTCGCCCTGATCCCAACAACCGATATTTCAGGTATGATCACAACTGAAAATGGCACTACTGCTTCAAATGCACGCTGTACCGTTGTTGGCTCCTCTCTGGTTGCAGACACCAGTGCAGGCGACGGATCATTTCTGCTAAGTGGCGTACCTGTTGGAACATACCACTTGTTATTTGACTACGAGCCGGGATTCGGAGCCGACGTGGCCACTATCGACACTGGTGTACAAACCACTGTTAATACTGAACTCGCAGTTGCCGACAACTCTTTCGAACTGTGGTGGGAATCTTATGACTGTGTTGATGACAGCTGGACCTGGGGCGTACCTCAGGCTGGCCCGAACTCTGGTTTCAGTAGCACTAAATGCTGGGGAATTGGCATGGATGGCACAGGCTATGACATAGATTCCAATGCTATTGTCGAAGCACCAGGTTTCACGTTCTACACTTATAATCACCTCTTTCTTTCATTCCATTACTGGTGTGACACTGAAGAGGGTGTTGATGGTGTCCAACTTCAAGTATTTTATGACAGCCAATGGCAAACACTCACTCCGCTGAGTGGATACAACGGCAATGTCAGTTCTTTTGATAATCAGCCTGCATGGACAGGCAACAGTAACGGCTGGAAAGGCGCTGTATTTGATATTGAGCAGTACGCCAATTTTGCAATCCAGTTCAGACTTGTTCTCAAAAGTGACGATGCTACAAGCGGCACTGGTTTCTTCTTTGACGATGTAACTTTTGACGATGGCAACACAATAACTGCCGTTGACCTGCCTGTGATTGTTGAACCACAGATTTCGATCTATCCAAATCCGTTCAACCCGCAGACTTCAATCTCCTGGATGATTTCAGAACCAGGACAATTGTCTATCGAACTGTTTGATATGATGGGTCGCAAAACCAGAACACTGCATGACGGCCTGGTAACTGAAGTTTCTGGAAGCATAACTTTCGATGGCAAGACAGACAGTGGCAGTAACCTTTCAAGTGGTACTTACCTGTTAAAGATGACTGATGGTCTCGGAAAAACCGTTACTCAAAGATTGAGTCTGGTCAGATAAAAGATTGTAATCATCAGCCCTGTCATTCGGCAGGGCTGGTATCCATCCTCTGGTACTCCCCTTTGACATTAACCGTAACAACTACATCTTCAGTGCTGTTGTTCTGCCAATACCAACCGTGAATACCCTCAAACGGCGCAACAAGTGAACCTGTGTCAGTTGTACTTGTTGCAATTTTATAACTTTTGAAATAGCCGGTTGTATCACCAGCAGGTTCGCCGTGGAAATCGAAATAAAGCTGTGTGACATCAGTCTGCCAGGTGAACTCAAATTCATTGCCTTCATACATATACAGTTTGTACTCGATACCATTTTCCGCTGGAACTGTGACAGTGATTGTATCCTGCCATTCTATTTCTTCAGTTGCAAATCCATTCATCTGAAAAGCAAATAATCCCAAACCGGCAATTACCAGTCCAACATTTGAGACTGTGCTGAATCTTTTGAACGATGGCCTCTTACGCCACATATTCAACAGCACCAACATTACCGCAAGTGCAATTATCTGCCCTACTTCAACACCCAGGTTGAATGACAGGATTTTCAGAAGCAGCCCATCGGTGCCGAGTGGCAGTTGTTGAAGCCTGGTAGACAATCCAAAACCGTGAACCAATCCAAACATGAAAACAAGCAGCAACAAGTTTGGAGATTGGATTTTGAAAACTCGGTTGAACCCGTCAAGGTTATCAAAGCCCTTGTAGACAACTGTCAGTGCAATCAAGGCATCGATAATAAAATAGTTGGCTGAAATCCCCATAAACGTTGCGCCAACCAGTGTAATACAATGACCAACTGTAAATGCAGTAATGAACTTTACAATTTGTTTGAATCCGGTCAGGAAAAAGATTACTCCAAACAGGAACAGCAGATGATCGTAACCGGTGAGCATGTGACTTGCGCCAAGTGAGATAAAGCGCAGGTTGCCGCCTTCAACTACGGCCTGTTTGTCGGCATCGGAAATGCCGTGAGCAAAAGCGAGTTGGGACAGAATCACTAACAAGAATATGTAGATTAGAACTGTGAACTGTTTTTTATTTATGATCATTTGTTTCCTCTTTTGGGTGACATTATTCAGCGACACGAAGTATCTGCCAACAGCAGTCGATTTGACAAGATATTTTATTAAATGGTACAATGACCATGGAGGACTATGCTAAACATTCGTTCTACAATTATAACTCTGCTTTTGATTTCAAGCCACTGCCTGTCATCAACATTTTTTGTGCCATCTGATTTCCCGGACATTCAATCGGGTATCAATGCTGCAAATTCAGGTGATACAGTTGTAATTTCCAGCGGACTCTATTATGAACATGGAA
>JABIBH010000073.1 GCA_018652925.1 bacterium
CAGGATTTGTCATCATGGTATCTTCTTGATGGAGATATTACGCATCCTCCATGTGCACTAGTTGGAACATTGGCTTCTGGTGACTATTTAGTTATTGCTGGTGACTTCCTATTATTCGATCCACAGTATCCAACTGTTACAAATGTAAATCAAAATGCATTTGACCCAGATGGACTCGGTTTTGGTCTTGGTAATGGTGGAGATACTGTAAATCTTTACAATGACGATGATGAACTCATCGATTTTGTAGGATATGATGACGGTGGCGACTGGCCAAGTTCTCCTGATGGCGACGGTCCATCACTTGAGCTCATTAATCCTGCTTTAGATAATAATGTTTCAGCAAGTTGGAACCCAAGTAATATTGACTGGGGAACTCCAGGTGTTGAGAACAGTACTTTTGCAAATGACAATGCTCCAATCTGTCGCAATGGTGACAGAAATCTTCGTCTGCCTTCTTCTGCCGACGCAGTTTATGTAACTGTAGAAGCATTTGATGACAATGCGCTAGCAAGTATTAATCTAATGGTTGATCTTGGTAGTGGATATATTGCTCAAGCAATGTTTGACGATGGAAGCCACGGAGATGGTGCTGCTGCTGACTCAATTTACGGCACAGTTATCGCACCTCAAGCTTCCGGCACACTTGTTAAAATGTATGCAATCGCTGAAGACAACATTGGTCAGACCGACATGTGGCCTGGCGATGGCCCAGCAGATTATGTTGCCTACACAGTTGACTACACCTCACCAGTTGTTGTTGTAAATGAAATTATTGCAAGCAATGATACGGGCATGGTAGATGAAATGGGTGAGTTTGAAGACTGGATCGAAATTTATAATCCAGGCACAGAAACGGTCGATTTGAGTGGCATGTGTCTATCAGATGAATTTGGCAACAGAGATAACTGGGAAATCCCAGCTGGTACTGTTTTGGCTGCTGGTGGATATATGACTTTCTGGGCTGACAACGATGAGGGAGATGGCCCTCTTCACGCTGATTTTAAACTATCAGGTGGCGGAGAAGAAGTTGCTATCTATGACACTCGTGATCACGGTCGCGGTAAAATTCACGGCTTCAAATATGGTCCAGTTGCTGCAGATGTAGCTATTGGCTATAGCCCTGATTTAGGTGGAAGCAGAAGCGCATATTTTGATTATGGATTTGCTCCTGAATATCTAGCTACACCAACTCCAGGTGCATCTAATGTTTCCGATTACTACTCTAATGTATGTATCAATGAATTCTTAGCAGCAAGCTCAGCTGGCGAAGAAGAGGATTGGGTTGAGTTGTATAATCGTGGCGATGTTGCTGTAGATATTAGTGGATGCTTCCTGTCTGACGAAAGAGACATTCCTAGTAAATACATGATTCAAGAAGGAACAATTATTCAAGCAGATAGCTACATTGTTTTCAATGAAGTTGATATGTTATTCGGTTTTAGTTCAACCGGAGAAGTTGTTCTGTTCACAGCCGCTGATGCTATAAGTGGACTAGACTTCTACGACTTTGGAAACCAGGTTATGGATATTTCTGAAGGTCGTACACCAAACGGTATCGGAACTTGGGATTTCTTTGATGCCCCAACTCCAGGAACTGTTAATCCTGGTTCAGCTAGTGGAGTAGATAGTTCAATTCCTGCAGTTCTGAAAATCTCCGGTATTGTGCCAAATCCATTTAACCCTCGCACGGAAATTCGCTTTACTCTGCCAACAGCAGAAAAAGTCTCAGTGCAGGTTTATGATGTAGTTGGTCGGCTAGTACGCACCTTGCATAACGGAAATCTAGATTCTGGTGACCATGCCATGGTCTGGAACGGAAGAAATGAAAAAGGTGCGGAAGTTGGATCTGGTGTTTATTTTGCAAAAGTAAGAAACAACACTAGTATTAAAACTCAAAAAATGTTACTATTGAAGTAGTTAATTCAATGCCTCAAAGGATTAACTTCTTTGATTTTGTGGTTTCCCTGCTAATTATGGCGGGGAAGCCAAAGCTTGGACAACTTTTTGGAGGTGCAACAATGCGCAAGGCTCTAGTAATTCTCGCAGTAATCGCTTTCGCTAGTACAGCAATGGCACAAGACATCATTGTAACTGAGTTAATGTATAACTCAATTGGTACAGATGTTGAATGGATCGAACTTTATAACCGCAGTGATGCTGATGTCGACCTTACTGGTTGGACTATCACTGACACAGGTGACGGCTCTCATGTTCCTGGCGATCTTGATGGCATAATGGCTCCAGGCGATGTTATGGTATTTTGCATTAGCATCTCAATGTTTAATGTCCAATATCCAACAGTTACTAACTATTTTGCAGATCAATCTTCAGGTAACTGGGGACTTGGCAACGGTGGCGATGATGTATTCCTAATTGACTCAACAGGTACTCAGGTATTCGGTATGTCATATGATGACAACTCATCTTGGCCAGCCTGTGATGGCGACGGTCCTTCATTGACTCTAATTGACGCAGACTGTGTTGATTTTAGTGATGGCGCAAACTGGACAACTAGTTCAGCTGACTGGGGAACTCCTGGTATCATCGAAACTACAGTTTCTAATGACGAAACAAGCTTTGGTGCTGTAAAGGCATTGTTCCGCTAGTAGTCTGTTTGAGTTGACACAAGGGGAGTATCGTAAGATGCTCCCTTTGTGCTGTTCAAGACACAGAGAATACTAAATTATAATAAAAACAATTGGAGGGAATTTGTCTTTTCTATTTAAAAAAACAGGAGTTCTGGAATCTCAGATCGATGATTTTCTGGATGCTGTAAGTGAGGGTGCAATCGTTTTCAAACAGGGGATTGCCAGCTATCTGGGTAATGAAACTGATCTATTTAATGAACGTGTTGAGATGATTGGAAAACTGGAAAGCAGGGCCGATGAGCTGCGTCGGGAAATTGAACGCCATCTTTATCAACAGTCTTTGATTCCTGAGTCTCGTGGTGATGTCCTTGGTCTGCTTGAGACAATGGACGGCGTGATTGATACCGCTAAAGCTACGCTCACAAATTTTCAGGTTGAACAGCCTGAACTATTTCCAGGTATGGGTAAAAGTTGGCAGTCGCTTGCCGATACAGCCGCTGAAGCTACAGAAGCAGTTGTTCTAGCTGCTCGTGCTTTTTTCCGAGACCCCCGCGCTGTTCACGACAATTTACATAAAGTCTATTTTTATGAAAAAGAGGGCGATAAAATTGCACAGCAGTTGAAGCGCGAAATATTTGCCTCAGATGAGGACTTGTCGCGCAAAATACACCTGCGCTATTTTGCTCTGAACATTGATTTGGTTTCTGATACAGCAGAGGATGTCGCAGACAGACTGAATATTTATACAATCAAGCGTATGGTTTAGGGGGAACAGAATATGGTTATGTTTTTCCTGACCAGCGGTCTTTTTCTTGGCTGGTCGCTTGGCGCAAATGACGCTGCAAATGTTTTTGGTACAGCTGTTGGTACGCGGATGATCAGATTTACAACAGCAGCTCTCATATGTTCTGTCTTTGTGATTCTTGGAGCGGTAATTGGCGGTGCAGGAGCAACTCATACACTTGGAAAACTTGGAGCTGTAAATGCTTTGGGTGGTTCTTTTATGGTTGCCTTTGCGGCTGCGGCTACAGTGTATACGATGACAAAAATGTCGCTACCGGTTTCAACATCGCAGGCAGTTGTGGGCTCT
The DNA here is from genome assembly GCA_018652925.1 of bacterium. Classification (GTDB taxonomy): domain Bacteria; phylum Krumholzibacteriota; class Krumholzibacteriia; order LZORAL124-64-63; family LZORAL124-64-63; genus JABIBH01. Next base: position 3,682 of record JABIBH010000073.1, read on the forward strand.
ATCATTGGATGGAATTTCTTTACTGGCGCACTTACTGATCCTGCTTCTTTTTCAAAAATCGTAATGACCTGGGTGTTGTGTCCGTTGCTTGCTGCAGTTATTGCTGTGATTCTGTTTTCGATAATCGACAAAACTATCCGTAATACAAAACCGCATATGTTACGCGAAGATATTTTGACTCGATGGGGTTTGATTCTGGTAGGAGCTTTTGGAAGCTACAGTCTTGGCGCAAACAACATTGCCAATGTAATGGGTGTTTTTGTACCTGTTGCACCATTCAAACCGTTGGTTATACCTGGGCTGTTCACATTTTCCGGCGCACAACAACTTTTCCTGCTTGGTAGTATTGCGATTGCTATTGGTGTGTTTACTTACTCCAGAAGAGTTATGGAAACAGTTGGTAGCAGTTTGATGAAACTGACTCCACCTATGGCGTTTGTTGTAGTTCTGTCTCACTCAATTGTGTTATTTTTATTTTCTTCACAAGGTCTTGAAAGCTGGCTTGCGTCTCATGGCCTGCCCACAATCCCACTGGTCCCGGTTTCAAGCTCACAGGCGGTAATTGGTGCCGTGATAGGAATCGGCTTGTTCAAGGGCGGCAAGGGGATCAAATTCAAAGTGTTGGGTGAAATTGCAACAGGGTGGGTAACTACTCCAATTATTGCCTGCACTGTGACTTTTATCTGCTTATTTTTCCTGCAAAATGTTTTTACAGTTCAGATAAGTAGAGATATTTCATACAGAATCGACGATGTTGTAATTGCTCAAATGGCAAAGGAAGGGCTTATCGATTCAAAAACCGATAACCTTTCAGGTCAGCAATTCACTCGCCAAAGTGATTTGAATAGTCTTTTGGCAGAGAAAACCGGATTTGATCGCAAGCAGAGAGCTGAGATTGTTGAGCTTGCGGCAGTTGACAGATATCTTGTAAATGCCACTGTATTAGCAGGAGATAGCTGGTTGAGCTCAGAACAATCTGAAGCGTTGACTGCTCTTGATGGTGTAGCGTTTGATCACAGTTGGCAGCTTGAATCGGCATTACAGCATAGATCAAAGAGTTGGAGTTATCTCTCAAAAGATACTGTCAACAAAAAGCACAACAAGAAACTTAAAGAGCAAATCAAAGCTGTA